>CAIYFF010000267.1 GCA_903925435.1 uncultured Planctomycetota bacterium
CCAGCAACTCGTCGCGCCGCGCGAGCACCGTGCTGCAGATCACCGGGTTGCCGTCGAACAGCGTGTCGAAGTCGATCCGATCCGGCACGGCCCGTTCGCGGTTCTTGGCCGGCCCAATCGTGTCGCCATCGACGACGAACGCGTCACAACACACCGCGGGAGCGTCGGACGACTGCATCGCGAGCGCCTGGGCCTCCAGCTTGCGCGGCGCAAACCAATCATCCGCATCGAGGAATGCGATGAGCGGAGCAGATGTCGCTTCGACGCCGCGATTGCGCGCAGCTCCTGGCCCGCGCTGCTGCTGCCGAATCACCGTGGCTCCAGCCTGCTGCGCGATCGCTGCAGTGCGATCCGTCGAGCCGTCGTCGACCACGACCACTTCGTCCGGCTGCAGCGATTGCTCGCGGAGGGATCGCAGCGCATCGCCGAGATACCGATCGGCGTTGAATGCCGGGATCACGACCGCGACGCCGGACTTCACGCGGCCCTCCGGCGCAGCTTTGCGACCACTGCGCGCGCGATGTCGCCGAAGTAGGAGAAGTCCGAGGCTTGCACCACGAGGCAACGCCAGGACTCGATGCCCGTTCCGCGCGAATAGGCCCACACCGTGTAGATCGTCGAAACGACGTAGGCGACGGTCGACGCAAGAGCCGCCCCGCACGCGCCGTATTCCGGCATCCAGAGGAAGTCGAGCGCCAGCATCGTCGCCATCACGATCGACTGCGCATACACGCAGACTCGCAACTGGTCGCGTGCGGCAAGGTCAGCCTGGAGCACCTTGGACACCGTGAACGCGATCGTGCCTGGCGTCAGCAGCACGAGCGCGCTGCCGACTGGATCGCTCCAAGTCGACGTCCACGGGTCGCCTTCCTTGCCGGCGAGCCACGTGATCGTGCTCATGATCGGATCGACGACGACGATTACCGCACAACCTGCGACGAGCGACACCGCGAGACCAAGTCGCGAGAGCACCGGCGTCAGCTTCTTCGCTTCGTCGTGGCTCGAGCCCGCGACCTTGCTGAAGAACAAGTCGCGCATCGCCTCAGGGAAGTGCCACACGAGCTCCGCCCACGTGACCGCCATGCTGTAGAAGCCGACCTGCGCGAACGTCACCTCGTCGAGCATGACGGGATGCAGCACGAGGCCATCGCGCAACGTGGCCGGCACCGGGTTGACCGACGAGTTCCAGTTGCCGAGCGTCTCTTGCAGCAGATCCTGCGGCCCGAACATCGCAGGCAACATGTCGACCGTCGGCACGAACAGCACGCCGAGGACGAGCAGGTCGATGCGGTGGTTGAGATACGTCAGCGTCGACGTGAGGTTGGCGCGCCAGCCGTAGCGCAAGCCTGCGCGGAAGAACGTGCGGTCGAAGCCAAATCGCACGCTGACGAGCTTGCGAACGAGCCACAGCACGATCACGGTGACGATGGCCGTGGAGACGAGCCGCCCCCATGCGACCGCAAGCGGCACGTCGCCGCGTTGCACATCGCCGCCAAGCAGGAAGTACACCGCGAAGAACGACGGCAAGAACGCCACCGAAGTCACGAGGTGCACGATCCCGTAGTCGCGAACGCTGCCTTGCGCCAACTGCACCGAGTTGCCGTAACTCGACACCAGCAGCAGCGGCACGACCGCGCACCATGGCACCGCGAGCCACGGGCTCACAGTCCAACGCGGATCGATCCACGGCAGCACATACAGCGTCGTAAACAGCGCGAGCAGCGACAGCGCGCCGCCCCACACGACTGCCACCGTGAGCGTGGTCGAGAATGCTTGCTGCGGATGGAACCTGCGTCGGCGCAGGAAGTAGACGATCGAGGTCGCGAGGCCGAGGTTGGCCACCGCCATCAAGACAAACGGCAGGGCCGCGACGATCCCCGACTTGCCGTGCTGGTCCGGCTGGTTCGCCGTCAGCAGGTACAAAACGAGGCCGCCGCCCTTGTCGACCGCGACGACGAGCGCGTGCACGACGAACGTGAAGACGACCCAGCGGCGAAAATTCATCGCGCGCCTTTGGCTCCGCTGCTCGTTGCGTTCGTCGTCGTGCGCATCGCGTTCAAGGTCGTCTCGTCTTGGGCAGCGCGTGCGCGCCGCAACTCACCAAGGCATTTCGGAAGCAGCAAAGTCCTCGCCGATGCGAGGCAGCAGCGCGTCGAGTTGCTCTTGGTCCACGCCGACCGTCGCAAACACGTCGCGATCGACTTGCGGCGCCGCCGTGCCGATCGTGGACGGCTTGCCTGCCTGCCACGCGAGCGAATCGGCGAGATGGATAAGCGACGATAGCGAGCGATGGAACGGATCCTTGTGGGGCGCGTGATGGTAGCGAATCGCGATCGCAAGGTCTTCGGGCAGCGACCACTTGATCGCGAGCACGGATCCGACGTCTGCATGCGTGAAGCCGAACTCTTCCATCTCGACTTCGTGCTGCGGACGGCCGCTCTGCGCCGCCTTGCGCAGGCACGCGAGATACTTCGGGCACGCGCGCTCCAGCAGGATGATCTTGCCGATGTCGTGCAGCAGGCCCGCGATATAGAGGTCCTCTGCATTGCTGTCGGCGAACTGCTCCGACTGCTGCCCCAGCGCGCGAGCCGCGACGCCGGTGTAGATCGCATGCTTCCAGAACGCGAGCGGATCGAAGTGCTGGATCGGCTCGCGCTTCTTGCCGAACGTCGAGAACACCGCGGCCTTTAACGCAACCTTCTTGGTCATGTTGAAGCCGAGCACCGACACGGCGAGCTTGATCGACGACACGCGAACGGGCAGCCCGTAGTAGGCCGAGTTCACGATGCGCAGCATGTTGGCCGCGACGGCTGGATCCTTCGACACGACGGCGGCGACCGTGTCCGCGGACGCGTTTGCTCCGGCGGTGACCTCGTTGATCTTGGTCAGCACCTCCGGCATCGTCGGGAGCTCGACCGTCGTGTTGACGAGGCTGAGGATGTTGATTTGCGGTCCTGCCGTCGTGGGCATGGCGTTCTAGGTCTCCGGGCGTCCCTATCGGGCCCAAGGCATGGTCGGCTTGAGGTCCGAAGCCCCGGCGGGCGATGACAGCCTGCCGCGGCTGCCATCCAGAGCTTCTCGATCCCCCCAAAACCCCCGTGAAGATCCTCTTCCTCTGCCACCGCGTGCCGTATCCCCCCGACCGGGGCGACCGCATCACGACGTGGCACTTCCTGCGGCACATGCTCGAAGCGGGCCACGAAGTGCGCCTCGGCTGCTTCTCGGAGGAGGACCGCGACGCGGAGGCCGTGGCGTTCTTGCAGAAGCGCTGCAAGGAAGTCGCTGCGCCGCGCATGTCGCGCAGCTGGCGCAAGCTCCTCAGCCTTCGCGGACTGCTGACCGGCCAAGCGCTCACGGTGCCGTTCTTCTCCGACCGCAGGCTGCGCAGCACGGTCCGTCGCTGGATCTCGGAGTCGAAACCAGACCTCGTCTACGTCTACTCGTCGTCGATGGCGCAGTACGTGATGTCGCTGCCGTCCGTGCGCAAGGTGATGCACTTCGCCGAACTCGACAGCGACAAGTGGCTGCAATACGCGAAGGCCAGTGGGCCGCTCGGGCGCTGGATCTACGGCCGCGAATGGAAACGGCTGCTGCAGTTCGAAGCCGCGGTCGCGCGCGAGTTCGACCTGTCGATCGTCGTCAGCGACGTCGAACGCGAGTTGTTCATGCGCTGCATCCCTGGCGTCGATCCAGCCGTGTTGCCAAACGGCGTGGACGTCGAGCACTTCGCGACGAAGGGCGATGCCGAGCGCGGCGCACACACGCTCGTGTTCACCGGCGTGATGGACTACGAGCCCAACGTCGACGGCGTCACGTGGTTTGCCGACGCGTGCTGGCCCGAGCTGAAGCGCCGTTACCCTGACGCGCGATTGCTCGTCGTCGGCTCGCGCCCCACCGACGCGGTCAAGGCGCTCGCGCAGCGCGATGGCATCGAGGTCACGGGGCGCGTCCCCGAGACGCCGCCCTACTTCGACCGCGCAAGCGTCGCGATCGCGCCGCTTCGACTCGCGCGCGGCGTGCAGAACAAAGTGCTCGAAGCGATGAGCATGGCGTTGCCCGTGGTGTCGACGACGCAGGCCGCGCAAGGGCTCGGCGAAGTGCCGAAGGGCACCGTGCGCATCGCGAACGATGCCGCGACGATGATCGCGGCGATCTGCGACCTGTTCGACCATCCGCAGCAAGCGCGCGCAGAAGGGCTCGCCGCGGCCGCATTCGTGCGCGAGCGCTTCGGGTGGCCCGCGATGCATGCGCGGCTCGACGAGAAGCTGCGCGCGATGGGCTTGCGCGCCTGAGCGCGCGCAAGCGGCGCTTCGTCAGTTGCCCGCGCCGCGGCGCGTGAGCCGATAGACCTTGCCGTCGAAGCAGGTGATCAGCAGCTCGCCGTTGGGTTCCTCTGCAAAGCTCGACAACTGCGCCGGCGCGCGACCGATCTCGCGCACATTGGCCTTTGCCCCATCCTTGCCCGGCGTCGCGGCCCAGATGCGGAACGTCGCGAAGTCGCCGTAGACGAACGCGCCCTCGATCTCCGGCAGCGCGCTGCCGCGGTAGACATGACCGCCGGTGATCGACACACCGTCTTGATGCGGATACTCGGCGACAGGCGGGATCGCGTCCTTCGGGACTTCCACGTCCTTGCGGAACTGCTCGGTGCCCTCCATCACGTTCCAGCCGTAGTTGCCGCCCTTCACGAGCAAGTCGACTTCTTCGATGCGGTCCTGGCCGACGTCGCCGCACCACAGTTCGCCGGTCTTGCTATCGAACGAGATGCGCCACGGATTGCGCAGGCCGTAGCACCAGATCTCGCCGCGCGAGCCCTCTTCGCTGACGAACGGGTTGTCCGCAGGAATCTCATACGGCTTCTCCGCCGTCGCGTTGCGCACGTCGATGCGCAGCACCTTGCCGAGCAACGACGACTTGTCCTGCCCGAGCTTGAACGGATCGCGCGCCGCGCCGCCGTCGCCGAGCGCCACGTAGAGCATGCCATCGGGGCCAAAGACGATCGTGCCGCCGTTGTGGTTGCCGAACGGCTGGAACACCGTCATCGCAACGAACTCACTCGCGACATCGACGACGCGCGCGCCTTGGTCGTCTTGCTTGGTCTCGTAGCGCGCGATCACCGAGCGCCGCGTCGACTTCGCCTTGCGGCCTGGCTTGACCTCGCCTTGCGTGGGGTCGGTCTTCTCGGAGAACGAGCACCACACGCGACCGTTCTTCGCGTAGTCCGGGTCGAACTGGAAGCCGAGCAGCCCTTCTTCCCAGTTGTCGACCAGCACGCGCGACGACAAGTCGAGGAACAGCGCGCGTTCCTTGCTCGCATCGTCGTGCGACACGGACCACACCTTGCCCGTCTGCTCGACGACGAACGCGCGACCTTGGTGCAACGCGTGGAACGCGACGAACAGCGGCTTGTCGAACTTGTCTTGCGCAGACAGCGTGCGGACAGACTCGACGGCGAACGCGGGCTTCTCGGAGTCCTGCGCAGTGAGCGCGGCGGAAAGCACGATCGCGGACGACAACGCGGACAACAGTCGAAGATGCATGGCGCGGATTACGTGATGGCGCGCTCGTTCTGGCAAGGGCCGCGATGCACTTCGTCTGCATCGATGCGCGGTCGACTTCGGCGGCGTTGGCGGACAAGATGTCCCCGATGCTGCGACTGCAGAACCTGCGCAAGTCCTACGGCGCGTTCACGGCGCTGCACGGCCTCGACCTTTCGGTCGAACGAGGCGAGATCCTCGCGCTGCTCGGCCCCAACGGCGCGGGCAAGTCGACGACCGTGCGCTGCATCACCGGCTTGCAGACGCAAGACAGCGGAACGATCGAGATCGACGGCGTCGACGCCGCCGCGGATCCGCAACGCGCGCGCCGCGCGACGGGCTACGTGCCCGAATTGCCGCGACTCCACGACGCGCTGACGCCGCGCGAGTTCTTGCTGCTGAAGGGTCGCTTGTTCGGCATGGCCGACGCGGAGATCGAATCGCGCGCGCAACGCATGCTCGCAGGCTTCGGCATCGACGCGCGCATCGACGATCCCATGGCGCAGTTCAGCAAGGGCATGCAGCAAAAGGTGTCGCTCGCATCCGCGCTGCTGACCTCGCCCAAGCTGCTCGTGCTCGACGAACCGCTGTCCGGCCTCGACGTCGAGACGACGTTCACGGTCAAGGAAGTGATGCGCTCGTTCGCGCAACGCGGCGGCGCCGTCCTCTACTGCAGCCACATCCTCGATGTCGTGCAGACCGTCGCGCATCGCGTGGCCGTGCTCGGCAAGGGGCATCTGCTCGCGTGCGGCACCGTCGACGAACTGCGCGCAAAGGCGGGATCCGGCGCAAACGCGGACCTGGGCAGCGTCTACCGCCAACTCACGCAAGCGAGCGATCCAGCAGCGGCGGCAGCGCAGATTCTCGGCGACTGATCGCGGCGGCACGAGCGGCGGCACGAACGTCAGTGCAGCACGACCTTCACCGGGTCGTCGCCCACTGCGGCAGTGATCACGACAGCTCGCTTGCCCTTCGCCGACACCAAGACCGAGTAACGCGGCATTTCCGATTCGCGGCGCGGGGCAAAACCAATCGGCCCTTCGTTCTCGTCGGCATCCGGCAGCTTCAGATCGTGCGCGGGCAACGCCACCGCGAACGTGCCATCCTGCTCGCTGCGAACGCGCTGCGACAGCGTCGGCAATAGGCGCATCGACCAGCGCGCGATCATCCATTCGACACCGGTCAGCGACCGCGTCATGTTCCAGTTGGGGCGCAACGAGAACGAGGCGCCCGCGATCGGCGCGCCCGCTGCGTCGCACACAAAGCCGCGCATCACAGGCCACGGCTTCATCCGCAACTCGACTGTGTGCTCGCCGCCCGCCTCGACCAAGACGCTCGCTGCCGCATAGCCAAGAGCCGATGCGACAACGAAGGACCA
>CAIYFF010000268.1 GCA_903925435.1 uncultured Planctomycetota bacterium
GTTCTTCGTCGAGTTCTTCGCGTTCGAGGAAGACGCGGTCTGGACAATGACGAAGGAGCAGGTGATGGAGCTCGTGCTGCCCTACTTCGAGAAGTGGGGGTTCTTCACCAAGAAGGACGTGCGCGAGACCTACCTGATCAAACGCAGCTGCGTGTATCCGGTCTATGACATGGGATACGACGAGCGGCTGTCGGTGGTGCGCGGCTGGCTCGACAAGCTGCAGAACCTCATCTATCTGGGGCGGCCCGGGCGGTTCCGTTACACGAACCAGGACCACAGCCTGGAGATGGGCATCACGGCGTGCCAGATGATCGTGGAGGGCAGGAAGTACGATCTCGATGCCATTGGCAGCGAGAATGAGTACTTCGAGAAGGGGCCGGTGTACGAGAAGAGGATCTGAGCGACTGCGGTCGGGCGCGGCGGTTCGCGTCCGGCTGGGGAGACACAGCCCCAGGCAACTCCACCCCTTCCACGCACCCCTCCAGAAACGACACCGCCCCGTGGCACTTCACCACGAGGCGGCCTCACTCGCTGTCGCCAGCGAGAATGCTCCGCACTGGGGTCGTGGAAGCGAACTCGGCAACCGGCCGCGACCCACGGCACGTCTAGTTCCGCCATGCCACCGGCGTCTCCTGCCTGCTTCTCCAGCCACATTGCCACCCGGACGATCACGTTATAACCTAGTGATAACCATGGACGACCGCACGATGGAACTGCGCCTCCGCCGGATCGGCAACTCGCTCGGCGTCATCCTCCCCAAGGAGGTTCTCGAAGCCCTCGGCGTGGACGGCAAGGAAGGTGAGAAGCTCACGCTCGCCCGCTCGCCGGACAGCGGCGTGCTGGAGCTACGCAGCGTCGACGCGAAGTTCGAGCGCAAGCTCGCGCTGCTGCGCGACACGATGAAGCGCTACAAGAACACGCTGCGCGAGTTGGCGAAGTGACCACCGAGCCGGAGTGGATCACGGTCGACGACGCGCTTTGGATTCACGGAGAGCTCATTCGCGCGTTCGGCGGGTCGGCAGGCGTGCGCGATCACGGGCTGCTCGAATCCGCCCTCGCGAGGCCGCGCGATGTCTTCGCCTATGCGGACAGGGATCTGTGCCAGCTGGCAGGCGCGTATGCCCACGCCCTCGCGAAGAACCATCCGTTCGTCGATGGCAACAAGAGGGTGGCCTTCGTGGTGACGCGAGTCTTCCTGGGCATGAACGGCATCGCATTCGATCCGCCCGAGGCGGAAGCGGTCGTGATGGTCGAGGGGCTGGCCAGCGGTGCGGTGACGCAGATGCAGTTCACGTCCTGGGTCGAGAAGCACTCCGAGTCCGCCCGCTGAGGTTGTTTGCGGCGAAGTGCGAGACGCGGTCGCTGAGTGGGCACGGAGCGAGTGCGCTCCAGTCATCGAGCCCGCGCTTCCGACTCCCTCCGCATGCCCCGCCATAAGGACCTCCTGCGCCCCTTCATGGCGCTCTGCAGAAGCATCGTGTCCGAGGGCTCTCGTCGAGAGATCGACTACCTGCTCGAGGAGAACCGCATCCTCAAACAAGCCCTCGGCAAGCGCCGCCTGCTCTTCACCGACGAGCAGCGCATCCGCCTCGCCGAGAAGGCGAAGGCCCTCGGGCCGGCGATGCTCCAGCGCTTGGCTACGATCGTCACGCCCGACACGTTGCTCGCCTGGCACCGCCGCCTCGTCGCGGCCAAATGGACCAACCCGACGCCGCCGCGCTGCCGCCCAGGCCGCCCAAGGAAGCCGTGGGAAGTGCGCGAACTCGTCCTGCGCATCGCGCGCGAGAACTCGTGGTGGGGGCTCACTTCGATCCAAGGTCGCCTCGCTGTGCTACGGCACCTAATCGCGCGCTCGACGATCAGCAACATCCTGAAGGAGCACGGCCTGACTCCCGACACGCGGCGACACACGCCGTGGCGGCAGTTCTTGAAGCAGCAGGCGGCGACGCTGGCCGCGACCGACTTCTTCACCACCGAGGTGTGGACGATCACGGGGCTCAAGACGGTGTTCACGCTGTTCGCGATCGACGTGAAGACGCGGGCGGTCGAGATCCTCGGCTCGACCAGCAACCCCGACGAGCGCTTCATGGCGCAGATCGCGCGCAACATCACGGGGGTCGCAGAGGGCTTCTGGGTCGGCAAGACGATGCTCTTGATGGACCGCGACCGGAAGTTCTCGACCGCGTTCAAGACGTGCCTCGGGGCGGCAGGCATCGAGTGCATCCTGACGCCGCCGCGCGCGCCCAATGCGAATGCGTTCGCCGAGCGCTTCGTGCGCAGCATCAAGAGCGAGTGCCTGGACCGGCTGATCCTGATCGGCGAGGACTCGCTGCAGCGCGCGCTGCGGGAATACTCTGCCTACTACAACCGGGAACGGAACCACCAGGGCATCGGCAACCAGCTGATCGCGCCTCGGGCCGAGGATCTGGTCGGCACGGGCGCGGTGCAGCGCCGGGGTCGGCTTGGTGGGATGCTGAACTTCTACCGCCGCAAGGCCGGGTAGCGCCGCGCCGGCGGAAGGTCGGCGTGCTGCAAAGTTGGGGACGGAGTGGCGGGGGTGGTTCGCCGGGGTGGCGGTGTGTA
>CAIYFF010000269.1 GCA_903925435.1 uncultured Planctomycetota bacterium
CATGACGAAGCACGACGCCACGACGACCGGCCGCGACCTCTTGGGCAACGCGCTCAGCGCCGACGACAAGGAACTGCTCGATCTCTACGCGCGCCTCAAGACGCTGTCCGCGCGCAACGACCTTCCGCCCGTCGCCATCGCGAACGTCAAGCAGGCGATGGTCATGCTGTGGAATGCATGCAACGACCTCGCGCTGATCTGCGAAGAGCCGGGCTGCGACTGAGAGAAGTGGCGACGACGTGGCGCGCGAGCTCCGCGCGCCGTCGTCATGCCGCTGTCGCTGCGCGCCGCGACACGCTCTGCGCGTAGACGATCACCAACGCGAGCAACACGACGACCGCAGTTGCACCGTTCGCGCTCGCGCCGCCTGCCGCGCTCGCATTCGTCGCGGTCGACACGAGCCCGAAGCTGTGCGCGATCGCCGCGCCGAACACGAGGCCTGCGCAGCCGACCATCGCGTCGCCGTTGCCTTCGCCGGCCATCACGATCTGCCGCACCGGGCATCCGCCTGCGAACGCGCCGCACGCGCCGACCAACACGAGCGCGAGCGTGTTCCACAGCCAGTCCGCGTGTGCGATCGGTTGTCCTTCGAAGTCCGCGTGGAAGCGGCCGGTGACCATCGCGGCGATCGCATAGCCGACGACGAATGCGAACGCGGCGAACAACATCCAACGCGACCCGCCGAAGACGGAGCGCGCGGCGCTGATCGCGCAGAAGCCCGTCGCCGACAACGCGCCGCCTGCGAGCGTCGCAAGCCCGAACGCCATCGCCCACGGCGCGCGCGCAGGCCCAGCACTCGCATCGGCGCCGAGCGCCGGCCCCGCGAACGCGACTCCGCACCACCACGCGACCAACGGCGCAAGCAGCGCGATCGGCCCCAGCAGTCCTGTGGGCAGCGACACTTCGGACGTCTTGCCGAGGCTGTAACCGCGCCGTTCGAAGAACAACGCGACGCCGACGCCGATTACGAACCCCGGCAGCGCGAGCCACGCATTGGGATCGCCACCGCCGAGTCGTTGCAGCAAGCGGAACGGGCAACCGAGGAACACCAGCGCGCCCACCGCCATCGCCGCGCACAACAGGAAGCGCGCGACGGCATGGCTGCCCGAACGGCCGACGTGGCGGCCGCGCAGCAGCGACCACGCGAGTGCACCGAGCGCGATGCCCGCGACTTCGGGCCGCACGAGCGAAGGCCCTTGATGCAGCCGCAATGCGCCCGCGAGGTCCCGCAGGAAGCACGCGCCGCACAGCCCCATGTTGCCGGGATTGCCCGCAGCGACCAATCCGGCCGCGACGACGCCGAGCAACAACAAGAGGACTACGGCGAGGACGCGCGTCGCCCTCGGATGTTCACCACGCAGCATGGCGCGATCATGGCGCGCGCGACGCGCGGTCGCACGCATGCGCAGATCCATGTCGCTGGCATGCGAGCGCCAGGGGCAGCTTGTCTGGCCTTCGCCGCCGCGCGTCAGATGTGCTCGATGATCTCGCCGTGCGAGTAGCGCACCTTGACAAGGTTGGCGTGGCGGTCGTCCGCTGCGCGATAGCCGGCGGCGGAGGCACACAGCGTGCGATAGCCCTTCTGCGGCAGCGACAGGATGCGGTCATAGGCGGCAGGATCGAGGCCTTCGATCGGGCACGTGTCGACGCCGAGCATTGCGGCGCTGGCGAGGAACTGCCCCATCGCGATGTAGACCTGACGCGAGCTCCACTCCTGCGTCGTGATGCCAAACGGCACCTTGGCGACGAAGCCGAGCATCATCTGGCGGTAGCCCTCGAGCTGCGCGCGATCCGCGCCGCGCTGCTTCACCATCGCATCGAACAGCCGATCGACATCCGCGGCGCCGAGGTCTTGCTTGACCGCGAACACGACGAGGTGCGACGCGTCGACGATCTGCGTCTGGCCCCACGACGCGGCTTGCAGTTGCTTGCGGAAGTCTGCGTTCTCGACGACGAAGAACTTCCACGGCTGCAGACCGAACGACGACGGCGACAGCACGAGCGCCTCTTCGAGCGTGCGCCACGTGGCAGCGGGGATCTTCTTCTGGGCGTCAAACTTCTTGGTCGCGTAGCGCCAGTGGAGCTGCGCGAGCAGATGGTCGTTGGAGAGAGGAACAGACTTGGCGGCGTTCGGATTCACGGCGCGCCCTTCGATCACAAAGGCGTCCCAGATGCAAAGCGCGCGGATCGCAACGCGACTCCCAACGCGGCCAATCCCTATGCTCGGCGCAGGAGGCTCCGATGAAATCCCCACTGCCCATCGCGCTCGCAGTCGCTGCGATCGCCGTCGTCGCCCTGTGGTTCGCTGCTGGTTCGGCCGATGGCCCACAACCGGACTTGGGCGAAGCGATGCCTCAAGGCAATCGCGACCCCAACGGCGCAACCGGCGCGTTGCGCGGGGAATCGGCGCCCGAACACGCGCGCGACCTCGCCGAACCGTCGCCAGGGGATGTGATGCAACTCGACCATCCGCACGCCTTCACGCTGCGCGTGCGCGCGATCGACGAGTTTGGCCTGCCGGCGGGAGGTCGCCGCGTCCGCATCGCGCCGATCGGATGCACGCAGAACGTGATGGAAGAGCGCACCGACGACCTGGGCCGCGCGACCGTCGAATGGAAGGGCCGCACATCGTCGATGCGCATGGGGCTCGCGCTCGGCCGCGGCCCGTTGCGCGAGATCACCGTCGCGAGCGGCGCGTCGATGGACATCGTCGGCCTCGTTCCGCGCGACACCGGCGGCCTGTCGTTCACGATCGTGTCGCGCGGCGACAGCAAAGGTGGCTTCGTATTCGGCGGCCAGGGCGAACAGACGCTGCAACTCGTCGCGAGCACGGAGCACGAGGACTCGGTCGAAGCACGCAATGGTCTGCATCCCAACGCGCGGTTCTCGGACCGGCTCCTCGACGACTCGCCCATCGCAGCAAGCCCGGCGGCGCTCGATGCGCTGCCGCTGATCGGCAAGCTGTTCACTTCGACGTTGGATGCTGGGCCGAAGCAGAATGCGGGAAGCGCCGGAACGGACACGCGCGGCTCCATCACCGGCGTCGTGTTTGGCGCGGACGGCAAGCCGGCAGCGCAGCAACTCGTGGCGTTGCTGGGCGACAGCGAGACGCCGCTTGCCACCACGCGATCTGACGCGAGCGGCATGTATCGCTTCGAAGGGATCCGAGAAGGCCCCGCGCGCATTCGCGCCGGCGGACAACGCATGGGCCTCGCCGAGCAATCGGTTGTCATCGGCAAAGTCGGCGCGACGACGGCCAACCTCCACCTGCAGTTGGGCCAGCGCATCGAAGGCAAAGCGATGGCCGCTGACGGCAATCCACTGCGCGGCTGGATCGTCGAGTACGAATCGCTCGACGGCCAATGGGTCGACCGCGCGCTCGTGCGCGACGACGGCGCGTTCACGATGCCCAACTTGCCGGGCGGCGCGGCGCGACTGCTGCTGCGCGAGAACTCCAACGCGGTGCCGGCGTCGATCGTCGCCAGCGTGCTGCCGGACAGCGGCCCGGTGACGTTGGACCTGTCGGGCGAAGCGGAGCCGAAGGGCGCGATCTCGTTGCGGCTGCCGGAACGCGCCCCGCGCGTCGTCGAACCTGATCCGGACTCCACAAGCCAAGCCGCACGCAGCGAGCCGAAGAACGACGGACAGGTCGAGATCACGTTCGGCGGCGCCACGGCAAAGGACTCGACGATCCAGCTCGGGGATTCGTTTCGGCTGTCGAACGTGGCCATCGCAGGCACGGCGGGAGCGCCGACGGCGTCGGTATCCGCATGGCAAGTCGAGTCGGGCTTCTGCTTCTCGATCCCGCGCGCCGAGGACGGCTCGTTCACGTGCTCGGGTCTACGCGCTGGCTACTACCGCATCGAAGTCCGCGACATCGGCCTCGGTGCAGTCGACCTCGGACAACACTTCGTCGATGGCCGCGCGACGCTCGACCTCGGCACGGCGCAGTTGCCCAGGCCGGCCACGCTGCGCCTCAAGGGTCGTAGCCAAGAGCAGCGGATCGAGCTCTACCATCGCCGCGCCGTATGCGACGTCCGCGCCGTCCAGGAGCTCGGCCAACGCGACACGGTCCTACTGCCGGCGGGAACGTGGATCCTCGCGAGCCGGACGGGCGAGGATGCGCCGACGTTCCGCGAAGTGGTCCTGCAGCCGGGGATCGAGACCGCGGTCGACCTGACCCCGCGCTGACCGCGTCTCTGGCGGTGCGCCGCAACGATGCGCGCAAACCAAGGCGCAGAGGGGACAACGGGGCGAGCCAGAAAGAAAAGCGGCCCCCGCCGGACCATGCTTTCCGGCGGGAGCCTTCGCATCCCAGAGGGGTCTCTCACTGCGAGCCGCCTTTCGTGCCCTGGTCATCTCCCTACACAGGGCACTACGAGCGACCCCTCTACTAGTAAGCCTGCCACGGCAAGTTGCAACTCCCGAGCGGTCGGCTGCGGCGCAACGGCGCTGCGGTGCGGCGCAGCCGATGTGCAGCGGGGCGGGTGCGGCGTGCGGCCGGACACGAGGCACGCGCGGCAGGGCGAACGGTCAAAATCCGCCCGCTCCGGCAGGTTTCAGTGCCCTTCGTGGCGCAGTTCGCAGCTCTCGTAGACCGGGCCTTCGGTGCAGGTCTTGGAGTAGGGCCAGCCCTTGAAGCGCGGCCCCTGGACTGCGACCGAGCAGCCGTTGCAGACCCCGTAGCCGCAGGCCATGTAGGTCTCGAGCGACAAGAAGCAGCGCAGGCCGCGCGCCTCGCAGACCTTGGCGACCGCGTGCATCATCGGGTCCGGCCCGCAGCAGAACACGACGGCGCCCTTCTCGATCTCGCCGCGGTCGAGCTGCGCCTCGAGCAGCGCCGTCACGCGCCCGTGGAAGCCGTAGCTGCCGTCGTCGGTCGACGCAGACAGCCGCGAGATCCCCGCAAAGTCCTCCATGCCGGCGAGCGACGGACGGTTGCGGCCGCCGAACAACAGGCGCAGCGGCGACTTGCCCTGCGCGGCGCGTTCGCGCGCGAGCAGCAAGAACGGCGCAAGGCCGACACCGCCCGCGATGCAGACGGGATCGTCGAACTCGCTGGAGTAGGGCTGCCCCAGCGGCCCAGTCAGGTGCACCCGTTCGCCAGGCTTCTGGTCGACGAGCGCGCGCGTGCCTGGCCCCACCGCCTTGATCAAGAAGCTGCAGAAGCTGCCGTCCTCGGCGCGGTCGTAGATCGAGAACGGGCGCGGCAGCATCACCGGCCAGCGGTGCTCCGTGCGCAGCATGTAGAACTGGCCCGGCCGCGACGGCGGGATCGGGCCGTCGACTTCGAGCGCGTAGCTGTCGCCGCCAAGGTCGCGCACAGCGCGGACGGTGTGGAGCCGGGTCTGCATGGGGCGCAGTGGGTATCCGCTCGACGCGACGAGAGCAAGCCGCGGTTGGCCCCGATGCGCGCCAACGGAAGCCAGGAGCGTGAAGACAGGGCGAGGATGCGCGCGGCCGTTCACGCCAGGCTCTGAGCACGAGCGCGAGCCAGACTCCGACTTCTTACGTCGATCTCTCAAGGCGGATTCCACGCTGTGGAGAACGCCGCAAGCCTGTGGGCCACGCTCACATGACCACCGAAGGGCCGTCGCAATGTCGCGCCGCGACGACGCCACAAGTGCGACTGCGCACTACTGGGCATCCACGCAACCACGACACGTGCCCGATGCGCTCACCACGAGGATGGACGAGCAGACCATTCTGCTCGCTCACGAGATGGAGCCCTTCCTGGAGTGGTCATGGGCTATCGAACCGCGGCGGCAATGATCGGGCTGTGCATGGCTCTGCCAGCGCAACAGACGATGTCTATCGGTTTCGGCGAAGGCTGCGCAGCGCGACGCGCGAGCTTCTATGAACACTGGGCGCCGGGCGCATTCGACATGAATGCGACTGCTGGGCCGCCGCGCGGTTACACGATGGTGCCGCATGCCGAAGGATGGTTCGTGCTGCCGCTGCAATCGCAGTGGCGCCAGCCAGCAAACGACGCTGCGCCCGTGAGCTTCGGTGCCGACGGAATGTCTACGCCATTACCGCTTGGCTTCCCCTTTGCGTATCCCGGCGGCCAATCGTCCGTTGTCTACGTGCACAAAGACGGGTTCCTCTGCTTTGGGCCGACGCCGTACTACGCAACCCGTTTCCCGCCTGCGATCCGACTGCTCGAAGGCGCTCCGTGCCTCGCGGTGTTCTGGTCGACGCTCGACTCGTCCACCTGCGGCACGGTGCGCATTCACACCGATCCGATCGCAGCAGCATGGACGGCGGTCACATGGGATGGCGTGCGCGAGACAGGAACGAGCAACCTGAGCACGTTTCAAGCGGTCCTCCATGCAGATGGGCAGATCGACGTCACGTTCTCGGCGTGCCAATCCAACAGCCACCCAGCGCTTTCGGGATGGTCGCCAGGAAGCAGCTGCATGCAGCCTGGCACGTGCGATCTGTCCGCGCTCAACACGAACATGGTCGTCACGTTTCCAGACCGCAATCCGATGCTGCTCGAGACCGGCGATGCCGCGCGACTCGGGGCAACGGTCACGATGGAAACATCGCGCATGCCGCAGTCGTGCAAGTTCCTGTTCACTGCGCTCGGCGCAGTGGGCTACGACCCCGGCATCGACCTCACGCCACTCGGTGCAACGGGATGCATGCAGAGTTCGAGCTATGAGACGGGGGTCATGCGCCTTGTGCGACACGGCTCCGCGGTGCTCATGCTGCACGTTCCGTATGACGCGGCGTTGATCGGCGCCTCGGCGTTCCTTCAGTCGGTCGCGTTCGATCGCAGCGCCAACCCAGCGGGGGTGCTGCTGTCCAACGGCTTCGAGTTGCGTGTGACGCAGTAGCGCCGGCAGCGAGCACGGAACGCTCCCAACTGCAGCACATGCGACGGAGCAGCCCTTCCACATCGCCTTCTCAGGATGTCGGAGCCACGAAACGAGGCTTTGCGGCGGAATGCGCTCGAAAACCGCCGGGCCCGCGAACTCGCACGCATCGTCATCCACGCGGTGGACAGCGTAGTAAGCCGTCCATCCGCACAGGGCTGAGAGCGATCGCGACGATTCGCCGCCACCCGTAGACAGCCGCTGCAACTGCAGATGCGCACTTCTGGGCATTCACGAACGGCCAAAGCGATGCCGATCGGCTCGGAACACGGCGAACGAGCAGCAACTCCTGCTCGAGCTCCGCAAACAAAACCGACAGGTGCAGCAATGGGCTATCGGACGGCGGCGGCAGTGATCGCGTTGAGCATGACGGTTCATGCACAGGGCGCGATGTCTGGTGGTTATGGACAAGGATGCGAGGCGCGACGCGCCAGCTTCTACGAGCACTGGGTGCCCGGCGCGTTCGACATGAATGCGCCAACGGGCTGCACGCTCGGCTACACCATGGTCCAACACGGGACCGGTTGGATCGTGTCGCCGCTCCAGTCGCCCTGGTGCCAGCAAACAACCAACTCCGCTCCGATCGTGTTCGGCCAAGACGGCATGTCCGCTGCGTTGCCAATCGGCTTCACGTTCGCCTTCGCCAGTGGCGAGTCGTCGTCGATCTGGGTGAACAAAGACGGCTACGCATGCTTCGAGGCCTCGCCGCAGTTCGCACCGGGTCTGCCACCCGCGATGCGGTTGCTTGAGGGAGCCCCGACCATCGCGCCGTTCTGGAGCGCCTTCGACCTGCAAAACTGCGGCTCGATCCGCATCGACCACGACCCCGTTGCCAACGCCTGGACTTCCATCACCTGGAACCAGATGCGCGAGTCCAACACGAGCTACACGAACGTCACGAGCACGTTCCAGACCGTGATCTACGCCGACGGCACGATCGACGTGATCTTCGCCACCTGCAACACGAACACCCACGCGGCGTTGTCCGGCTGGTCGCCCGGCCACAGCGCCATGCAGACGGGCACAACGGACCTGTCGAATCTCGGACCCACCACGGTGCTCACGTTCCCCGACCGCAACTCGATGTCTCTCGAGTCCAGCGATGCAGCGCGTCTCGGAGCGACGGTGATCCTGGAGACGTCGAACATGCCGGATGCCGTGCAGTTCGTCTTCACTGCGATCGGCATGACGAAGTACGACCCAGGAATCGACCTGAGCGCGCTCGGCGTCACGGACTGCAACCAGCTGGCGAGCTATGAGACCGGCATGATGTCGATGGTGCGCACGAACGCTGCCATGCTGACCCTCGTCGTGCCGTTCGACGTCACCTTGGTCGGCGCCTCCGCCTACATGCAGTCGGTGGGATTTGACTGCAACGCCAACGCAGCGGGCATCCTGTTGTCGAACGGGTTCGAGTTCCAGGTCAGCTACTGAGCGAACGCGGCCTGCTCGCGGCAGCCGACAGCACTGTGCGCGAGCGATGTCACGAACTGCACGACAGCGCCGAGCAGCCCGGCTTGTCCTTGGCCCAGTCGGGCCGCTTCTGCGCGAGGTCGTCTTCGCCGGATTGCTCGTCGTAGGGTCGCTGCAGAACGCGCTGCAAGCGATGGATCTTGCTCGCGTCGCCGGCGGATGCAGCATCGATCGCTTCTTGCGCGAGCCAGTTGCGCAGCACGAACGTGGGGTTTGCGCGGTCGAGCGATGTTACTGCGAGTTCGACATCGCTCGCCTCGCTGCGCGCGCGCATGCGCCACTGCCGAAGCCAGGAAAGGCCATCTTCGACTGCGTCCTTTGCAGGCTCACCGTAGAACGCAGCGCGCACACAACTCGGCAACTCGCGCAGCTCGTCCATGCGCAGCACCTGCGCGAGCGAGCGGAAGAAGATCGCCATGTCGACGCCGTGCTTCTGTAGCCACGCAAACAGGCGCTGCACCAATTCGCCATCGCCTGCGTCGTCGCCGATGCGAATGCCGAGCTTCTTGGAGAACTGCGCGCGCGCCTCGTCGGCATACGCGGACTCATAGGCCGAAAGCGCGCTTTCGCCGCTGCGCTCGTCGTCGCCAATCAGCGGCAGCAATGCGTCGCAGAGTCGCGCGACGTTCCACATGCCGACTCCTGGCTGATTGCCAAACGCGTAGCGCTTGTGCTGCGCATCCGTCGTATTCGGCGTCCAGCCGAAGTCGAAGTTGTCGACCCAGCCATATGGCCCGTAGTCGATCGTGAGCCCGAGCAGCGACATGTTGTCGGTGTTCATCACGCCGTGCACGAAGCCAACCGCTTGCCACTGCGCGATCAGCCGCGCGGTGCGCACCGCCACTTCGTGCATCAGCGCCTCGTAGACGCTGCGCGACGGCGCGCCGAGTTGCGGAAAGAACTGAGCGATCGCGAAGTCCGTCAACTGCTGCAGCAACGCATGGTCGCCACGCGAACTCGGCAACTCGAAGTTGCCAAACCGCAAGAACGACGGCGCCACGCGACAGACGATCGCGCCGGGCTCCGCCTTGGCATTGCCGTTGTAGAACATGTCGCGCACGACCGCGTCGCCGGTCGCGATGAGCGACAACGCGCGCGTCGTCGGCACTCCGAGCGCGTGCATCGCTTCGCTGCACAAGAACTCGCGAATCGACGAGCGCAGCACGGCGCGACCATCGGCGCGGCGCGAATACGGCGTGGGGCCTGCGCCCTTCAATTGCAGTTCGTGCACGCGCCCATCGGGCCCTTCGAGTTCGCCGAGCGTGATCGCGCGGCCGTCGCCGAGTTGACCAGCCCAGTTGCCGAACTGGTGGCCGCCGTAGTTGGCGGCGTATGGCTCCATGCCGTCCCACGTGGCATTGCCGCCCAGCACGGTCGCCGCGTCCTGGGATTCCATACGAGCCTCGATGCCGAGCTCTACCGCGAGCGAACGCGACCAGGCGAGCATGCGCGGCGACGCAACCGCCGTCGGCATCACGCGCGACCACAGCGCACCGTGGACCTGGCGCGAGACGGACCTTGCGTCGGCATCGCCCGGAAGGCTGTCGAGGAATCGGCGGTGGAAGCGCAGCGGGGTGGTCACAAGGCCTCTGGGTTCTCCCGCGTTGACGCGCCGGATGCTGCCCCGGCGCGTTGCTCGGCGTCGCATTCGAACGCGCACGCCTCGGCGCGCAAGCGATGCGCCGATTTGCCCGCCCTCGCGCGCCGCTCCATACTCTTCGCCCCCGATGCCCGACTCTCCCTCGCTGTGGACCTGGATCCTGCTGCCTTTGATCGGCGGCGTGATCGGGCTGGTCACCAACTACATCGCCGTGAAGATGATCTTCCGGCCGCTCAAGCGGCGGCGGATCCTCTTCGTCCCGTTCCACGGGCTGGTGCCGCGGCGGCAGAAGGAGCTCGCGAAGTCGATCGGCAAGGTCGTCGGGTCGCACCTCGTCGAGCACAAGGACATCGTGAAGAGCTTCGAGAAGCTCGACTTCGACTCGCTGCTCGGCGGCGTGCTGGAGCGCGGCCTCGGCCCCAAGATCCAGGAACTGCGCTCGCTGCCGTTGATCGGCGGCTTTTTGACCGAGGAGCGCGTCGGCGACATCAAGGTCGCGATCCAGAAGAGCATCCTGCAGCACAAGCAGACGATCCTCGACGAGATCGAGAAGGGCCTCGTGAAGGGCCTCGACGTCCAGAAGATGGTCGAGCAGAAGGTCGCCGCATTCCCGGTGCTGAAGCTGGAGCAGCTGATCCTCGACGTCGCGAAGAAAGAGCTGCAGGCGATCACGTGGTGGGGCGGAGTTCTCGGCGCGCTGATCGGTCTCTTGCAGGTCGCCGTCGTCTGGTTCTGCCCCTGAGCCTGTTACTGCACGCCTCCTCGATCGCTAGCTGAGCCCCGACCCCGCATGCAACGCGCAAAAGCCATGATGTCCCTCGCGCCACTCGCCGCTTCGCTCGCGTTCTTGTGCCTTGCTCCGCTCGCGGCGCAGCAGCAAGAGCAGAAGGTGTCGAGCGGCTACCCGGACAAGGACATCCTGTCGCCGTTCCGCAATCCTGACGAGATCGCGGCGCCACCAGACGCGCTGTTTGCCGCGCTGCGCACGATGCGCCGCATCGCCGACGATCCCGCAGCAGTGCGCACGTTCGACCGCGACGGACGCGAGATCATCGACGACGAGACGTGGCGCGCCGCGCGGTCCGAGGTGGAGCGCATCGGCATCGACGCCGGCATGTTGGCCGTGCAGATGCGCACCAACCGCAACGCGGACGAACGCGCGATCGCGTTCTACGCCGCGTTCTGGTGCTCCAACATCGACTACGTCTTCAACCTGATCTCGCACATCCCCGGCGAGCCATTGCGCCAAACGCGCGAACGCGCCTATCCGCGCGCGATCGCATTCGTGCAGGCCAACATCGGCCGCAAGTTTGGCGACCTGTCCGAGGACCAGCAGAGGGCGATCCGCGCCGAGATGCCGCAGATCGGCAGCCCGGCCGCCATGTCGCGCGGCATCACGCGCGAGCCGCGCGAGGACGACCTGCTGCACAGCGTGCACCTCGTGCCGTTCCTCCAGCTGCTCGACCTCGACGACGCGCTCGACCAGGCGCAGGGGCTGTGGTTCTTGAAGGAGACGTGCCTCGTCCGCCGCGACCTCGCCCTTTCGACGCTGGAGCCGGCGCTGCCGCGCATCCGTCAATTGCTGCGCAGCAAGGATGCAAAGATCCGCCACGAGGCGCTCTCTCTGTTCTGCGCCATCGCGGACAAGAACGAAACGCAGCCCGACCCAGCCGACGCCGCCGCGGTCGAGGCGTTTGCGATCGCTGCGGGCAAGGCGATGTTTCCGCCGCTGCGCCGCACTTCGGATGGCCTGATGTGGCTGCTGCCCAGCGACGAACGCAATGCTCTCGTCGACGCGGCGATCGCGGCTCTGGGCAAAGAGTCGCTCGGTCGCCCTGACCGCGGCGAGACGTCGAGCGGAGTCCCGTTCCGCGGCTTCCGGGTCGACACGGTGCCCGCAGAACTTGCGGTCCTGGGCATCCCGCAAGGCGCTGTGATCACCGCGATCAACGGCATGCCGATCCACGACGCGAAGAGCATCCGCGCCGCCATCGAAGAGCAGTTCTGGGTCCTCGATCGCAGCGAGAACAAGGAAGGCGTCAAGAAGCCGAAGACCGCCGCCACGCTCGTGGTCGAGTTCCAGCAGGGCGACACCGCGAAGGCGATGGAGTATCGGGTCCGCTGACCTGACCGCGCCTCTTGTGGCGCAGCGCGCATCCGCGGATCCTCTCCGCGCCCGATGACCCTCGTCACGCTCGAACAGATCGTCCGTCGCTTCGGCGACCACCCCGTGCTCGACGGCTTGTCGCTGCGCGTCGACGAGAAGGACCGCATCGGCGTGATCGGCGACAACGGCGCCGGCAAGACGACGATGATCCGTATCCTCGCGGGCATCGACGACGCCGACACCGGGCAACGCAACTGCCGCAAAGACCTGCGCATCGCGTATGGCGCGCAGATGCCCAAGATGCCGCCGGGCACGACCGTGCTCGACTATGCAAAACGCGGCACCGGCGAACACGACACGCTGACCGCGAAGATGCGCGCGCTCGAAGCGCGGATGGCGGAGCACGACGAACAGGCGCTGCGCGAGTACGGACAGCTGCAGGCCGCGTTTGAGTC
>CAIYFF010000270.1 GCA_903925435.1 uncultured Planctomycetota bacterium
GAGGACCGGGCGGGCCGCATGTGGTTTGGCACCAATGGCGGGGCATACGTCTACGACGGCAAGTCGCTGCGCAACTACAACGAGGCAGACGGCCTTGTGAACAACAACGTCAACTGCATCCTCGAGGACCGCAACGGCCGCTTCTGGTTTGCGACGCAACACAAAGGCGTCTGCTACCTGGAGGGAGACAAGTTCACTGCCGTGAGCGAAGCGCAAGGCGTGCAGGGCACCGAAGTGTGGGATCTCTTCATGGACCGTGCCGGCGACGTCTGGTTTCCCGTAGAGAACTCCGGCATCTATCGATTCAGCGGCGGTTCGTTCCGGCGCTATCACGAGACCGAAGGGTTGATGAGCAACGCGGTCCAGTGCACGTATCAAGACCGAGATGGGCGGCTGTGGTTTGGTGGCTACGGCGGCCTGTTCCGGCTCGAAGGCGAGCGCATCGTGTATGTCACGACTGGTGGGCCATGGCGTTAGCAGCTTGTTGCAGAACGCATGCTGCCTGCGAGCCCTTGGTCCGAGCTGACTTCTTGCGCCCTGTTCGCAACCTGACGCCGCGCGACGTAGTGCAGCCCCGTCCTCTTCTCTCTCCGGAGCAACACGCATGACCACTTCCACGGGCCCGTGGCCGGGCCGTTTTGTCTGGCACGACCTCATGACCACCGACGCCGAGGGCTCGCTCGCCTTCTACGGCAAGCTCTTCGACTGGCGTGTCGAGGCGGTCCCGATGATGGGAACGACCTACCACATGATCCACTGCGGCCCTGGGCCGATCGGTGGCGTGATGCAGGAGAAGAACATCCCGGTGTCGCATTGGATGCCGTATCTCGCGGTCGATGACGTCGACCGTGCAGCGGCGAAGGTCGCGCAGCTCGGCGGATCGGTTTGCGTGCCGCCGACGGACATCCCGGGCACGGGCCGCTTCGCAGTGATCGGCGACCCGACTGGCGCCTACCTCTCGCTCTATCGCGGCAATCCCGACTCGCACGGTTTCGACCCCGACCTCGCAGTGCCCGGCCGCATCTGCTGGAACGAGACCTACAGCACGGACAAGGACACGGCGCAGGCCTTCTACAGCGCGCTCGTCGGCTGGAAGGTCGAAGCGATGGACCTGGGCCCGGGGGGCATCTACCACCTGCAAAAGGTCGGCGACAAACAGGCCGGCGGACTCATGCAGCAGCTGATGCCCGGAGCGCCTTCGTGCTGGGTCGTCTACTTCTTCACCGAAGACCTGGCCGCGAGCACTGCGAAGGCCAAGCAACTCGGTGCGACGGCGATGATGGAAGGCGTGCCGATCCCCGACGTGGGGTTCTTCTCGATGCTGACGGATCCGCAAGGCGCGATGTTCGCGTTGTTCCAGCCTTTGGCGAACGCGAAGGGGACCTGCTGAACGGCGCGGGTGCTTCCCTCATGCCAACGAAGGGCCAGTTCGCATACAGTGACTCGATCGGCGCAGTTTGCGCAAAGTGCGAGCAAGGAGTTAGGTGATAGAGCATGAAGCCACAGGTTCCACTCGACGAGGGGGTCGGCGACGGAGGCCGGCAAGTGGCGTGCAAGAGCGTGCGTTGGAGGGCGAGCCTCAGCTCTGTGCTGGTGCTGGTGCTGGTCCTCGTGCTCATGGCAGTGCTGACAATCTGCGGCTACACGACGCAAAGGAGCGGTTCAGGTAATGAGTCCGTCACGGCCGGTTCGGAGTCGGCTAACAGTGCCGAATCTGTGCAGCAAGCCGAGAGAATGCTGGAAAGATCGATGGTCGCATTGGACGCGAGCTTCCCGAGGGACTCAGCACCCCGGTTCATGAGCGACGGACTTCAGCCTCCGCAGACGGTGGTCGCGGAGCGCCCCGTTTGTGTCTGGCCCGCTGGTGTGCAACGCAATCGAGTGCAACTGGCCAAGGTCTTCCTCACAGGCTGGTTCGTCGCTTCCGACCTGATGCGACACGAATTGCTGAACCCTCGTGACATGCCACTGTGTCCTCAGGAGATCCAGGAACTGGAGGAGGTCGTCAGGCTTGTGCGCAAGGAGTTGGACATCATTCTGGAGCATGCAACTGTCGTTGGCATGCGTGAGCGCATCAGGATGATCGAAGGTGGCGGCATCCCTGAGTGGCTGCCGAAGCCTGGAGCAATCAACCTGTTGCCGGGTGCCAGGGCTCTGGTGGACTACCACAAGAGTCGCGGGGAGGTCATGTCGCTCGAAGAAGCGCTGGAGAAGGTTCGATTGAATCCAGTGGCCTGGAGTGGTGGACCTAATGGGCCCTTTATCAGGCACAAAGGCAGGATTTACTGCCTCGATGCGTTTCCATTGCTGTCAGAGCATGAAGCGGTGTTCGAGCATGCGCGAATGCTGGCGATCGAGGAATTCGGCATCGTCGTGGGATGGTTCGTCAGTCGAGGCTTTGCGGAGGCGAGCGCCGATTTGAACCAAGCCTGCTTGGAGTTGTTTCAGTTGCGTGCGTACTGACGTGTATGTCCAGGTGTTGGCGCGTGCGTGCCACCGCATGCAGGCGGGTTGGTTGCTGGGGGCTGATCCAAGGGTGTGACCGGGTGGATGAGCGGCACTGCGATTACACTCGGTGCCCCAGGCCCCTCAGGCGCCCGCATTCCTGATATCCGGGCCGATCTCCTCGTTGTGGGAACTTCGTCGAATCCACGGCTTCGACCCCCTTCGCGCGCACGGAGATTGACCCGGTCGCTCGGAGGGTCAGGGAGGGATGCGGATCGGCGGCTAGGATCCGCCGCCTTCCGGGCCTGGTTCCCTCGACCTCTCAAGGCGACCGAAGCCCGATCCTCCGACCCAGACCAACCATGCTTCGCACCTCGTTCCGCTCCGTGTTTGCCGCGGCCGTGCTGCTCGGCGCTGCCAGCGCCCAGACCATCAACTGGGGGCCCGTGTCCCCGAGCGTCTCGCCGATCGACGTCAGCGTCACCGGCGCCCTGGTCTACGCCGTCAACTACCA
>CAIYFF010000271.1 GCA_903925435.1 uncultured Planctomycetota bacterium
AGCAAGGCCGTCGGGCAACCGCTCGCCAAGATGGCCGCTCGCGTGATGCTCGGCGAGACGATCGCGCAAGTCGGCGCAGTCGAACGGCTCAGCCCGCCATACTTCTCAGTGAAGGCGCCGGTGTTCCCGTTCAACAAGTTCCACGGCGTCGACACCGTGCTCGGCCCGGAGATGAAGTCGACGGGCGAAGTGATGGGCATCGACGTCAGCTTTGGCGCCGCGTTCGCGAAGGCAATGCTCGGCGCAGGCAACGCAATGCCGAAGTCGGGCAAGGTCTTCGTGTCCGTGCGCGACGAAGACAAGCGCATGCTCCTGCCGCTGATCAGCCGCCTGCACGCGCTGGGCTTCCAGATCGTCGCGACCAGCGGCACGGCGCGCGCGCTCGCCAACTCCGGCATCCCCGTGGAGCGCGTGCAGAAGATCCACGAAGGCCGGCCGCACGTGCTCGACCTCGTGCTGAACCGCGAGGTTCGCCTGATCATCAACACGCCTTCGGGCAAGCAAGGCCGCGGCGACGATCGGCGCATCCGCAGTTCGGCGGTGGCGCACAAGATCCCCTGCATCACCACGCTGTCCGCAGCCGCCGCGACGATCCAGGGACTGGAGTGGGTCGCCAAGCGACCGCTCGACGTGACGACGCTGCAGGAATACCACGCTCAGCTCGGTTGACGGCGGCCGCGCGGTCGCTTCAAACGGCCGCGCGAACCATGAAGCCCACCGCCGCACCAAAGCACGATTCTCGCCTCGCCACTGAGCTCGCAGCCTTCTGCAAGAACGCGGTATCGCAGCCGCAGCAGCGCCGCGATTCGTTCCCGACCTCGCCGCTGTGGGCCGAGGCCGCGCGCACCGGCACTGCGCTGTGGCTGGACACCGGTGACGTCGATGCGGCGCGCGCGCTGTGGACGCGCGAGTTCCAGGCGCTGACGACCAACAACACGCTGCTCAACAAAGAAGTCCAGAAGGGCCTCTACGACGAGTTGGTCCCCGACGTCGCGGCGCTCGTGCGCGGCTTGCAGAAGGACATCGCAGAGCAGCATCTCGTGCAGGAGATCGCGTTCGTGCTCAACGCGGTGCACGGCCTGAAGCTCGTGCGCACGTTCGACGCCGACGTCTCGGTCGAGTTGCACACGGCGATCGCCAACGATGTCGAAGCGAGCTACCAGTACGGCAAGCGCTTCCACGCGATCTGCCCCGACCGCTTCATCGTCAAGGTGCCGCTGACGCCCGCTGGCCTCCTTGCCGCGCGACGTCTGCACGACGACGGCATCCGGCTCAACTTCACGCTCGGGTTCAGCGCACGTCAGAACTACCTCATCGCGCTGCTATCGCAGCCAACCTGGGTCAACGTGTTCATGGGCCGCATCAACGCGTTCCTTTCGGACAACAAGCTCGGCGACGGCGTCAATGCCGGCGAGAAGGCGACGCTCGCCAGCCAGCGCGTGCTGCGTCGATTGAAGAAGAACCCCGGCATCGACGTGCGCCAGATCGGCGCATCGATGCGCAGCGGTCAGCAGTGCTTCGACCTGCTGGGCCTCGACGTGTTCACGATCCCGACCGCAGCTGCGAAGGAGTTCGTCGAGAAGAAGTTCGCGCTCGACTCGCTGCAGGATCGCACCGGCGGCGACCCGACGGTCACGTTCGCGGCCGGCGCCGACGAGCAGAAGAACCGGCTGGCCGTGTTCTGGACGGTCGACGACGCGTTCGAACGCGCGATGTGCCAACTCGCCGCGATCGACCCCAAGACGCTGACGCCCGAGTCGCTCGTCGCATTCCTTGCCTCGGCGGGATGCGGCGACCTGTTCGCGGCGATGTCAGCGGACGAGCAGGCGCGCGTCGCAAAGGAAGGCAAGATCCCCGTGTTCGCATCGTGGAATGCGCGCGTGCAGCAGGGCACGGCATCGTGGGACGGCATCCTCACTGCGGCTGCGCTCGCCAGCTTCACGCTCGATCAAGCGGCGCTCGACGAGCGCATCGCGCGCCTGCTCTGACCCGTCGCCGGCGCGTGGCGTTTGCCCGCGCCCATCGCGCCGCGACCCGCAGGACCGAGTGGCGTGCTATCCTGCCGCGCCATGACCGACCCGTCGGCCCGCATCGAGCGCATTGCGCAACTGCTTCAGCAGGGCGACCGCGTGGCTGCAGAGCGACTCTTGCCGCTCGTCTACGACGACCTGCGGCAACTCGCGCGCGCCCGCATCGCGCGCATGGCGCCGGGCAAGACCATGCGCGCGACGGAGCTGGTGCACGAAGCATGGATGCGCGTGGTCCAGGGCGGCGATCCAGGGTGGGACGGCCGCACACACTTCTTCGGCGCAGCAGCCAATGCAATGCGCAACATCCTCGTCGACCAAGCGCGGCGACGTGGCGCGCAAAAGCGCGATGCGAAGCTCAGGGAGCCGCTGCCCGACGAACTGCCCGAGCTTGACCACGGGCTTCCCTATGCAGACTTGCTGACGGTGCACGACGCGTTGCACGAGTTCGAGAAGGAGCACCCGCGCTCCGCGCAGGTCGTGCTGCTGCGATTCTTCGGCGGCCTGCAGATGCCGGAGATCGCGCAGATGCTCGACATCTCGCTGCCCACCGCCGAGCGCGATTGGCGCTTTGCGCGCGCATGGCTGCAAGACCGCATCGGCGAGACGAAGGGCGTCGATGACTGACGGGACGCAGCCGAGCCGCATCCGCGAACTGTTCGATCGCGCAGCCGACCTCGACGCGCAAGCGCGCGAAGACCTGTTCGCTTCGATCGATGACCCAGCGGTCGTTGCGCGCGTTCGAGCGCTGCTCGCGCAGGACTCCGCCGAGACGCTGCCCGCGCTGCAGCGCAGCCTGGCGACGCTGCCGATGCCGCGAATCGACAAGTACGAGCTGCTGCGACCGCTCGGCGAAGGCGGCATGGGCGAAGTGTTCTTCGCGCGCCAGTTGGAGCCAGTGGAGCGGCACGTCGCGATCAAGGTGCTGCGCGGCCATGACAGCACGCCGACCGCGATGGCCTGGTTCGAGCGCGAACGCCAGACGCTCGCGCGGATGAACCACCCCGGCATCGCGCAGATCTACGACGGCGGTCGCGCCAACGACGGGTCGCTCTACCTCGTGATGGAGTATGTGCGGGGCGAGGCGCTCACGACATGGTGCGAGAAGCGCAGCATGCCACTGCGCGCGCGCATGGCGCTGTTTGGCGAAGTGTGCGACGCGGTGCAGCACGCACATCAGAAGGCCGTGATCCATCGCGACCTCAAGCCCGACAACGTGCTCGTGACCGAGCGCGAAGGGAAGCCGCACGCAAAGGTGATCGACTTCGGCATCGCGCGTTCGCTGCGCGAAGACCGCAAGAATCCCGCGACGGAGGAAGGCAGCGCCCCCGGCACGTGGCGCTACATGAGCCCTGAACAACGCAGCAAAGACGCAGGCGGGCTCGACACGCGCAGCGACGTCTACTCGCTCGGCGTGATGCTGTACGAACTGATCGTCGGCGCAAATCCCCATGCGGGCGCTGCGCAACAGGCGCAACTGGATCCGCAACCGACAGCGCCGAGCGCGGAGCTTCTGCGACTCGGCAACGCGAAGATCGCGGAACGAGCGGCAGCGCTCGCGACGACGCCGCGCGAACTGCTGCGCGCGCTGCAGCCAGACCTCGACGCCGTGACGCTGCGCGCGATGTCGACAGACCGCGAGGGCCGCTATGCGTCGGCCGCCGAGTTGCGCGCCGACCTCGATCGATTCCGCCGACAAGAGCCCGTCGCCGCGGCGCCGGCGACGTGGACCTACCTCGCCTCGCGCTTCTTGGCTCGCCATCGCGCGATCACGATCGCATCTGCGTTTGCCGTCGCATCGTTGATCGGCGCGGTGTTGGGGCTCGGCTACGGCGCGCTGGAAGCGAGGGAAGCCGAGACGGCCCGCGCAAACGACCAGGCGCGCGCGATGCGCCAACTGACGCGAGCGGCAGCGCAGCTGGAGTTCCAGGACCTCGTGCTGTTTCACCTCGACGCAGGCGTCGACGACACGTCGCCCTCGTTGCGCAGCGTGCTCGACCTCCTTGCGCCGACGATCTCGGTTCGCTTCGGGCTCAATGCGATCGAAGAGT
This sequence comes from uncultured Planctomycetota bacterium, assembly GCA_903925435.1. Taxonomy (GTDB): domain Bacteria; phylum Planctomycetota; class UBA1135; order UBA1135; family UBA2386; genus SXPK01. The sequence continues at coordinate 4,079 of CAIYFF010000271.1, forward strand.
CCGGCGTCCGTGCGTCCGTCGGGCACGCCTATCTCGCAGTCGGCGAACCGCGCAAGGCGTTGCCACACCTCGAACGCGCGCTCGAACTCGGCGAGATGGACCTGGAGTCCGATGGCGCTGCGTCCATCGCGCTGCTCAACGACCTTGCACGCGCAAGTCGGCTTGCTGGCGACGCAGACGCTGGATCGCGGCAACTCGCGCAGATGCTGCGCATCGGCAGCCGCGACCTGCGCGCGAGCGAACCGCAACTCGCGGCGACCTTCGCGTCCTTGGCATCGCTCGCGACCACCGCTGGCCGCGACGCAGAGTTCTTGCAGGCCTATGACCGTGCGCTCGCAGCCGTCGAAGCGATGCCACGATCCAGCCAGTCTTCACGCCTCGTGATGGCGCTCGCTGGCGCAACGGGATTGCTGATTGCCGACTCCAATCGCGCCACGGGCTCCGCATTGCTCGCGCGCATCGGCAGATTCTTGCAGCGCTCGTACGCAGACGAAGTCGACTCGATGTTCCCGCTCGTGCGACTGTCGGAGCGATTGATGCGGCTCGCATCGTACGACGACGCCATGGCGCTCGCGCAACAAGCGTTCGACGCGCTGGATCGCATCGAAGCCGATCGACACTGGATGCGCATGCAGTGCGCGCGCGTTCGCGGCCTCTGCGCTGCGCTCTCGGGTTTGGAAGCAGACGGCGAAGACCAGCTCGTCGCACTGCGCTTCGAGCTGTGTGACCTTCCCGACACCGCAAACGAACAGGCGCGTGCTGCACGCAATGCGCTGGTCGAGTTGTGCGCGCGCCTCACGGAGTCGGGGCGGCTCGACGCGTTCCTCGACGCATCGCTCGCACGATGGCGCAGCGCCACCGACGCGGAGTCGCTCGGCAAGCCGTGGTGGCCTGTGGCGCTCGACGAAGTTCCGGCGGCGATTCGCGACGCAGCGGCGCGGCGGCTGCAGCAGATCCCGGATGCCTCGCGCACACAGCGCGAGCGCGGCGCGAGCGGCAGCGCGCTCCTTCGCGCAGGTCAGCACGAGGCAGCGCTCCGCGAACTGGAAGCCGCGACCACAGGGCAGGCGCCTGCGCCCGAACTGCTCGCCGACCTCGCGCTCGCAGCGCTGCAGAGCAACCGCGCGGAAGCCGCGGAACGGGCCGTTACGGCGCTGCGCCAACGGACGGAGAGTGCTCCCGGCGACAAGCGCGCACGCTTCGCGTTGGCGATGGCGACGCAAAGCCTCGCTCGCTGAGGCAAAAAATCTCTGCCGCCCGTGATGGGCTTCGACGCCGGAATGCGGATGTCCTGTTGCCGACAGTCGGCAGCCCTGGCGCACATCGCACCGGGGCCAAGTTCTCCCAGCACACAAGTGTCGAGGATTCCTCCCATGCGCATCTTCTCCGTCGCCGCAGTCCTGGCCCTCGCGGGCCTGCTCCCCGCACAGGCGTGCGGCTCGCTCGCCATCACCGGCGGCGCCCCGGGCTCGCAGCTGTCCATCGCGCTGTCGGGTGCGCCCGCGAGCGGCTTCGCGGTGCTCGTCGTCGGCGAGCAGGCCGGCTCCACGTCGATCCAGTTGCCGATCGGCGGCAGCCTGATCCTCGGCGTGGCGGAGCCGTTCTTCCCGGTGCCGCTCGGCCAGACCGACATCGCTGGAGCCGCGTCGCTGCAGCTCGCAATCCCTGCGAGCCTGCCAGGTCAGCTACAGCTGCAAGCGCAGGCCGTGGCGCTCGGGCTTCGCATGATGCCGCTGTCGCTGCAGGCGTGCGCGTCCAACGTCGTGCCCGTGACGATCGGCTGACCTAACGACGTCGATTCAGTCGCTCGCTTCGCGCTGCCAATCGCACGCAGCGAGCGGATCGACGAGGCGCAGCGCGGCAGCAGAAGCCGCGCGCGCCATTTCCAAGTAGGCCCGGCGCGGGACCTCGAACGCGCCGAGCGTCGCGAGATGCGAAGTGACGAACTGCACTTCGAACACCTCGATGCCAGCAGCGAACAGGCTGCGCACCATCGCAGTCAGCGCCACCTTGGACATGTCGGTCGCACGATGGAACATCGACTCGGCGCAGAACAGACGGCCGAACTGCACGCCGTAGACGCCGCCAACCAACTCTTCGCCTAGCCACACTTCGAGGCTGTGCGCGTTGCCGCGCTGATGCAGCTCGGTGTAGGCATCCACCATCTCGGGCAGGATCCACTGGCCGTCTTCGCGGCGCTCGCTGCATTCGCGCATCACCTGCGCAAAGCTCGCATTCCAAGTCACGGCGAAGCCGCCGCGGCGAATCGTCTTCCGCAGACTACGGCTGACATGGAAGCGATCTGGCGTCAGCAACGCGCGCGGATCGGGGCTCCACCACAACGGCATGTAGCCTTCGCCATACCAAGGGAAGATGCCGGAGCGATACGCCGCTTCGAGGCGAGCCGGTGACAACGACCCGCCGATCGCGACGAGCCCTTCTGCGTCGTAACGCTGCGGATCCGGGAACGGATCGCTCTCGTCCATCAGGATGACGGGGCGAGCCGGCCGCTTCCTCACCACTCAACGCTCCTTGAGCCGACGCAGCGTCGTGTGCTGGTCTTCGCGATCGGCAAGCTCGCTCACTTCGATGTCGCCGTCCGCGCGCTTCGTGAAGTAGACGCGCAAGCCCAGCGACGCGCGCATGCTCCACGTGTCCTGCCCGCCGAGTTGCTTCACCTCGAGACCCGGATACGCATGGCCTTCGGTGCAGAACAAGAACACCGCCTGCACTGCGCGCTCGACGCTCTTCCGCTCCTTGCCGATGAGCGACTTGTAGAACGACGGCAAGAAGTACGGCACGTAGCAGCGCTTGTCGGGCTCGGGCTCCGGCGGCGGAGCCTTGCGCTTGCGCCCCTTGGGCAACAACGCTTCGAGCTCTTCGATCTCGGACTCGAGCACGCGGATGCGCGACCGATCCGCAGCCAGCTGGCGGCGCAACGCATCGTCGGCCACCGTTCGCGCTTCGATCTCGAGCTCCAGGTCGTGCGCGCGGCGCACAAGTTCGCGCTCTGCGTCCGTAGAAGCCGATGGCGCCACAGCTGGCGCGCGATCGCGCAAGCGCGCAACCTCGGCGCGCAATTGCTGCAGCTCCTCTGCCTGCAGCTCCATCGTGCGACGCAGCGAGGACTCGCGTTCTGCTGCGCGCTGCCCGGTAGCGCGCGAGCGGTCCAACTCGCCTTGCAGCCGCTTGGATTCCTGCTCCTGGAATCGCAACGCCTGCGTCGCTTCGGAAGGCTCGGCGGGGCTCGGCTTCGGCTCGTCCGTCGCTGGAGCAGGATGCGCGATCCCTTCCTTCCGCGGCTCGAACAGCAGCTCTACCACGCGATCGAGATCCTTCGGCTCCTTGCACTCCGCGAGCGCAGGAGCGAGCGCGCTGGCGGGAGCCTTCTCGACGCGAAACCCCTTGGGCGCGACGTTGATCTCGAGCGCGACCGCGCGCAATCGTTCGAGCGGAACCGTGACTTCGAGCAACAACGAGAGCGGCAGCTGCCCGCGCTCACGCAGCGCGCGGTCGCTCAATCGTCGCGTTCGCAGGTCCTCGGATCGGTCGCCCATCGCGCAGCGATGATGGCGCAAGCGAGACGGTTTGTCAGCCGCGTGGCGCGTGCGGATAGATCCACTCGACCGGATAGTCGGTCCACTGCTGCTGGATCAGGTCGTACTCGGCCTCGATGCGCTCGCGCTCTTCTGGCGTCAAGGTCGCGTCTTCCTGCCACCAGCGCCACACGCCCCATTCGACGAGGTCGACCGGCGCGGCGATCAGGATGCCGGCCTGCATGAGCACGAACGACGGGAACAAGAAGATCGACAGCGGGTCGCGCGTGACGGTGCTCTGGCTCGCATACACGCCATACGTGACGGGCAACGCGACGACGTCGATCGGGATGCCGACGATGAACCCGAGGATGCCGCCGAGAGTGGCCGGGGCGCGCGTGAACGCCGTGCGCCCCGACTTCGCCGAGACCAACTCGTCGGAGTAGCGAACGATCGGCGTGCAGCCGCCGAACACGGCTGAGGCCACGATCAGAGCCGCGGCCCTGGGCTTCACCGCTTCTCGTCCTTCTTGCGGGGCTCGCGCCGTGCGAACTCCATCTTGCTCACAACCCACTCATCGGTGAGCTCCGCCGGCGGCGTCATCTGCTGCGTGACGAGCTTGCTGACCGTCGCGTTGGTGATCTTGAGAGAGTAGAGCTTCCAGATCGAAGGCAGCGGCGCGCTTTCCGCGCTGCGCGCGCTCGACTCGCAGTTGAAGAGCACTGCGAAGAGGAAGTCGCGCATGAAGGTGAACTCCTTCCCTCCGCGCGGCATCCAGTCGATCTTGACGACGATGTCCTTGGCAGCCTGCTTCTGGCCCGTCGTCACGTTCTCTTCGCGCGGCGGGCTGATGTTGAACTGGTTCTTCTCCAGCTGGCCTGCGACCGCCGAGCGGAAGATCTGCGCATCGAAGTAGGTCGACGAGTTGCCGGTCTGGTTCGACGTGCTCGCGCGGTTCTCTTCGACGGTGCGCAGCTGCTTCTGCAACTTGCCGATCTCTTCGAGCAATCCATCAGGCTTGGTCGCCTCGGTCAGCGCGCGCTCCGCGGCCTCGATCGAAGCGCGGGTGGTCTTGATCCACCAACCGACCGCGGGCAACAGCAACAGCGAAGCAACGATGACGACCTTGTAGAGGTCTAGTTTGGCGAGCTGCTTCATTGGCCGACTCCGAAGGGTTGGAACGACTCGCGGACGTGGAGCTTGAGGTCGTAGTAGGAACCTGAGACCCCCTTCTCCGCGCCATCGCGGAACGGCAGGTCGCCGCCGATGCTCTCTTCGACCTTCTGGAACGGCGAGTCCGGGTTCTTGCACTCGTCGTCGAACATCTGCCGCAGCGCTGCGTTGCGATCGCGGAAGTCGTCGCCGCGGAACGCGAAGCGGCACTGCAGGAATCGACCGCTCACATCGCGGCCCGGGGTCGCGCGCATGCTGAGCTCAAGCGTGCACAGCAGGTACTTGCCGAGCGCGCCTTCGCTCTTGTGCAGCACTTCGAAGAAGCGCTCCATCACGGCGAGGCCAGACTCCAGCGAGACCTCTTCGTAGATGCCCGACTCCTTCTGCTTCAGCTCCAGCGCGCGCCGCAGGCGATCGCGGATGAACTTGATGCGCTCCGCGACGGGCTTCGCCATCACGTCCGCGAGCAGTTCCTTGTAGCCGTAGTTGCGGCTGCCTTCTTGGAACTTGAAGTAGCGGTCGTCGGTCAGCGTGCCGAGTCGCAGCACTGGATTGACCTGGCCGTAGAACTTCGGCTTCTTGGGGTCCGCTTCCTTGCCTTGGTAGGTAAGGCCGATGCGGTATTCGAGGTTCTCGAGTTGGCGCGACATGCGCACGCCGAACACCACCGCCGCAAACAGCGCGACCATGCACGCGATCGCGAGCGGGAACTTCACGCGGTCGAAGCCGCGCGTGAACGCCAGGTCCTCGCGACGGAAGTCGTAGCCGACAGGGCCGCCGAGGTTGGCGAGCGCAAGGCCGACCGCGACCGCGATGCTGGAGCCAAATCGCTCGGCATCTTCGGGCGACAGCGAGTGCTTGAGCTTTGGATCGCCGAGCACGTCGAGCGTCTTCGGCGCGATGCCGAACAAGTCCTCGAGCATCGCGGCAACCCCTTCCAGGCGACTCGCGCCGCCGGTGACCCACAAGTTGCGCACGTCGCCAGCGCGGCCCGTCGAGGCGAGGAATCGCACCAACTCGCGGTGCAATCGCTGCACGAACGCAACGCGCTCTTGCTCGACGTCGGCGTGCGCGATGACGACTTGGCGCATCACGGCCGCGGCAGGCGCTACGGCATCCGCCTCAGCCTCAACCTCGCCAACGGCAGCGGCCGGTTGCTCCGCGACTTCGGCTTGGAAGTCCGTCTTGCCTTCGAGGCACGCGCGCACCGCATTGCGCGCAACCTCGAGCGACAGCCCATGCGAACGCACGAGCGCGTCGACGATGCCCGCATCGCCAAGGCGCATCGAGCGCATGTCGAGCAGCCGCGAGCCCTCGACCAACAGGATGCGCGTGCTGCGCGCCCCAAGGTCGAGCACTGCCGTCACTGGCTCGCGCTTGCCGAGGTCGAGCACGGCGCCGCCTTCTGCGTCCGCCGGCTGTCCAACCGCTGCCTGGAACGCTCCGCACCAGTCCGCGACGCGGAACAGCGCCATGGTGTCGAGGTCGACTTGCTGCGGTTCCACCTTGGCGCGTTCGAGCGCCGAGAGCGTCGTGCGCAGCCCTTGCTTGGGCACTGCCGCCACGATCACGCGCGAGCCATCCGCGACGCCGCCCACCTCGTGGAAGTCGACGACCATCTCGTCGACCGCGTGGCTGTGGATCGCGCTCTCGACTTCCGACTTGATGACCTTGCGGATCGCCTCCGCGCCCTTGAACGGCACGTCGATCGTTCGCAGCACGGCTTCGCGGCAGGCTTGGCCCAGCACGACTTCGCCGATCATCTTGGCGCCATTCAGCATGCCGCCCGCGAGCTCGGCGAGCGCAGTTGCGCGCGCCTCTTCGCCAGCGGGGTCATCCGCCAAGCGCTCGGAGCTGCACGCCAACAGGCGCACCTTCTTGTAGTTGCCTTCGAGCTCGACCGCTTTGATCGAGTAGTCGCCGGCGTCGATTCCAACCGTCCTCACCATGCGTCACCTTGCCGAACCATCGGTCCGGCTCCTGTCTTCGAATCGTCTGCGCTGCTCGTCATCCAACAGCTCCCGAATGCGCTCGCTCTGGCGACGGCGCGCTGCCGTCATCTCGGCGCGAAGGCTCTCGGGAAGCTGGTCGAAGTCGGCGTGCCGGAACACCTGGAGCTGCTCGTCGCGATACCGCTGCATGACGACGCGCAAAGACTGCTGCTGGCGGCCCGTCAGACCGAAGTCCTGCGCCATCTGCTGCACGTAGTGCGCGTCCGGATCCCCTGCGACATCCTCGCTGCGGCCGGCAACCGCTGTGCTCAGGATGGTCGCGCCGAGGAACATTCCGGCGAGACAGCATCCCACGGCGCACGAGAGAATCCAGAGTCGCGCCGGGTTCCGTTCCACGTCGTCACTTGCCTTGGGCGTCCGTCGCGCGCGCGCGGATGCGAGCGTCGAGATCATCGACAATGCGTTGCGCCTCGTCGGGCGCGGCCTGCAGCGAGCTGGCCCCGCCAGCGAACGTCAGCGCGCCTTGCCAGAGCATCGCTGCCGCGAACACCGCGGCGGCAACCCACAGGATCCGCTTGCACAGCCGAACAACCTCGACTCCGGCGTCCTGTTCGGGCTCCGGCAGACGACGCGACGCGGCGAGAACGCGGTCGGCAAAACCTGCGCGGGGCGAGAACGCAACGTCGGCGCTCGCTCGCACCGAACGTCGCAGTTCGTTGCGCTGCTGAAGCCCAGCCCGCAGCGCAGGCTCCGCCGCGAGGCGAGTGCGCAGCGCGTCGAGAGCAGGGCCTTCGAGCGCGCCATCGACGTAGCGATCGAGGAGCTGCAGGTCGCGATCAGCAAGTGGCGCAGTCATTGGTCTCCTCCGCGGGAAGGCGCGTGTTCTGGATGAAGGCGTTCGAGCATCTCCTTGAAGCGCTGGCGGGCGCGGAACAACCGCGACTCCACCGTGCCGAGCTGGATGCCGAGCACGCCGGCGATGTCCGTGTAGCTGAGGTCCTCGTATTCGCGCAGCAGCAGGATGGTCCGGTACTTCTCGGGCATCCGGTCGAGGATCTTGCGCGCCACTTCGGCGAGCTCGCGCTGGATCAGCGGGGTGCTCACGTCCTGCTGCTCGCTGCGCGGAGTGCCCGCATCGAGCACCGCGTCATCCTCGACAAGCTGCAGGCGGCGGCGCGACCGGCGCGCGAGGTGGTCCGTCGCGGTGTTGACCGCGATGCGATAGAGCCACGTGTAGAACTGCGAGTCGTGCTGGAAGGTGTGCAGCTTGCGGAACACCTTCAGGAAGACCTCCTGCGCCAGGTCCTCGCACTCCAGCGCGTCGCGCGTGTAGCGCGACAGCAAGCGGAAGATGCGGTCTTGGTAGCGACCCATGAGCTCGGCAAACGCCGACTCGCTGCCGCCCAAGATGGCGGCGATCAGTTCGGGGTCACTGGAAGGCACGGGTTTGGGAAGGGCTCGCACAGGGCCACTTGGAGGGCGATGTCGGCGGAATCTTCCCGCCGGGGCAATTGCTCCCAGATTGCCGCCCAAAGGCGGCCTCCCACCCTCCCATGCGATGGCTCACTCAGGCTTCGAAAGCAGGTGGCCCATCTTGTCCCGCTTCGTCTCCAAGTACTTCTGGTTATGCGGGTTAGGCTCGATCGTAATCGGCTCCTGGCCGACGATCTCGAGGCCGTAGCCCTGCAGGCCCATCAGCTTCTTGGGGTTGTTGGTGAGGACCTTGAGCTGCCGCAGGCCGAGGTCATGCAGGATCTGGGCGCCGGTCCCGAACTCGCGTTCGTCGGGCCGGAAGCCGAGGTGCGCATTGGCCTCGATCGTGTCCATGCCGCCGTCTTGGAGGGCATACGCGCGCAGCTTGTTGGCGAGCCCGATGCCGCGCCCTTCCTGGCTGATGTAGAGGATCACGCCGCGGCCCGCCGCCTGCACGCGGCGCATCGCCTCGTGCAGCTGCGGCCCGCAGTCGCAACGCAGCGAGCCGAACACGTCGCCCGTGAGGCACTGCGAGTGCACGCGCACGAGCACCGGAGTCTCGATCGGCGGGAAGCGGCCGTTGTCACTGGGGCGATCGATGCCGACGGTCAACGCGACATGCACGCGGCCATCGACCTTGCTCACGTAGGTGTGGCTGTCGAAGAAGCCGAAGTCCGTCGGCATTTGCGCCGAAGCCACCCGTTCGATCAGCCGCTCCCGGCGACGGCGGTATTCGACCAGGTCGGCGATGCAGCCCATCTTGACGCCGAGGCGTTCGCAGAACCCGATCAGGTCGGGCACCCGCGCCATCTCGCCGTCGTCTTTGATGATCTCGCAGATCACGCCCGCAGCCCGCAGGCCCGCAAGCCGGCACAGGTCGACGATGCCCTCGGTCTGGCCCGCGCGCACCAGCACGCCGCCGTCGCGCGCCCGCAGCGGCGCGATGTGGCCGGGACGGACGACGTCGTGCGGCTTGGCGTCCGGCTTGACGGCCGCCAGGATCGTCGTGGCGCGGTCCTTGGCCGAGATGCCGGTCGTGACTCCCTCGCGCGCCTCGATCGTCACCGTGAATGCGGTGCCAAAGCGCGACTGGTTCTCGGGCACCTGCATCTGCAACCCGATTTGGTCGCACATCTCCCCCGACATCGCGAGGCAGACCCAACCACGGCACTCCTTGATCATCAGGTTGATCAACTCGGGCGTGGCGAACTGAGCGGCGAAGCACAGGTCGCCCTCGTTCTCCCGGTCGGGGTCGTCGACCAGCACGATCGGACGGCCGGCCTTCAGCTCTTCGAGGACTTCGGAGATCGGGGCAAAGGTCATAGGAAGGGGCGGGGAGTCTACGCGGCAATGCGCTGCCATGGGCTTCGCATCTGTCGGCTGTGCGATGCACACCGCGCATTTCGGCGGCTCGCAGCGCCCCTTCGCTCCTGGCCAGAAAGCCCACAGCCGGTGCCGGAGTGATGGAATCCTCAGCAGTGCCCGAAGTTCCCCCGCACCGGATCGCTCGGTCCCATGGGCGCTCTAAGTCGTTGTGTTTCCAGTGCTTGTTTTTGCTTCAGAGGGTCAGAAGGCGCCGCCGAATCAGGCCAAGGAACGTAGTGGAACACGACAGAGACGGAGAGCAACTCGGATGAAGCGCACCCTTATCGAGGTCTCGTGCGGACTGGCCGCCCTGGTAGGAATGGTATCGATGTACCACAAGGTGGATCGCATCGAGGGCCGCACCACGGAGGTCCTCAACCTGCGGGACCAAGTGCAATCGGCGGTCGAGAAGGTCGCCAGCGCGCCCAAGGATGACCGCGAGAAGGCTGAGTTGCAGGCCGTGCAATCGCGCCTCGCACAACTGCAGGAGCAACTGCAGAAGGCCGAGGCGGGCTCTGCGCTCGCCCTGCGGCTGCAGAGTGAAATGCAGAGCGCAAAGAGCGACGTGTCCCTGCTGAAGAGCCAGCTGTCGACCGACGTCGAGCGCACCAAGCAGTTGGTCGACGCCTACATCACCGAGTCGCGCAAGAAGGAGCGCGAGGCGGCCGCAGCGATGGTCCACACGCAGGGCGCCATCGCCGCAATCGCGGGCCAACTGCGCCGCGACACCACCACGCTGACGCGCGACATGCTGTTGCCGACGGTGCAACTCAATGGCGACGACACGGTCGGCTCCGGCACGCTCGTCTGGTCAGGCTCCAACCCGAAGAACGGCCTCGTCGAGTCGTACGTGCTGACCGCCTACCACGTGGTCCGCAACATCCTCGCGGACACGCCGCGCGCGCAGAAGGAAGGCTTCTCCGTGACGGTCTACGTCGACGGCGAGAAGGTCGAGGTGAAGGGCAAGATGGTCGCGAGCGCGCCGAAGATCGACGCGGCGCTCGTGCAACTGCTGACGACTCGCACGTTCCCCAACGTCGCCAACGTGTTGCCGCGGACTGCGTGCAGCACGATCGAAGTGTGGGACCCGATCTGCGCAGTCGGCTGCCCGCTCGGCAACGACCCGGTGCCGTCGCAAGGCGAGGTCAGCTCGCTCAAGAACGAACTCAACGGCGCCAACTACTGGATGAT
>CAIYFF010000272.1 GCA_903925435.1 uncultured Planctomycetota bacterium
CCAGCGCTTTTTCGCGCCGGGCTTGAAGCGCTCGGTGTCGACGAAGTTGGGGATCACGTGGATCGGCTTCTGCACTCCGAACACGAGCTTGGTTTCGTCAGCGAGATACTGGCTCACCGCGGTCACTGCGTCGGACTGTTCGATCGCAAAGCGCGTCGGCCGCATGTAGCCGCGGTCGCTGCCTGCGACCGTGATGTCTGTGCCGTGCAGCGTCGTGATGAAGCGGAACCTCGACCCCGACATGCTGCGCGCAAGGAATGCGCTGACCGCGTGCGGGATCGCGTAGTGCACATGGAATACGTCGATGTTCGCTTCCTCCTGCACTTCGAGCATTCGCGTTGCGAGCGCGAGGTCGTACGGCGGGTAGCGGAACAGCGGATACGCCGAAACCTGAACTGGATGGAATCGCAGGCCTGAGATGCCGCGGCGCATGCGGCTCGGGCGGTCGTAGCTGAGCAGGTGCACATCGTGGCCGCGGAGGGCCAGGACCTGGGCCATCTCTGTGGCGACCACGCCGCTGCCGCCAATCGTCGGATAGCAAACGATGCCGATGCGCATGGGGCGATGATACGACGCGCGCGGCCGCCGCGATGCACAGGGGTTGTCGCGGGTGGAGCAGTTCCTGATTTGCGGTCAGCGGCTCGCGGTCGCGAACGGGAACGCGAGCGTCAGGCGAACCGTGCCGGTGCGCTCCGTCTCCACCTTGCAGCGACCGCCGCACGTCGCAGCGAATGCGCGCAGCGTCAGCGCGCGATCGACGACGTGCGCGCCGGAGCCGCTGCTGCGAAGCTCAAGCACGGCGTTGTCGCCATCGTTCTTGGTGCGGATCTCGATCTCGCCGCCGTGGCCGGTGTTGCCGACGCAGAGTTCGAGCGCGCGCCGGACCGCATGCGCCAACTCATCGGGCTTGCATGCGACCTTGGGCAGCCTGCCCATCAACGACTGGCGCACCGAGATCGGCGCCTTGGCGGAGTGCACGAGGTCCTTGGCGCAGCGATCGACGATCGCATCGAGGTCGGCGTGCTCCACGGCGCATGCGTCTTGCACGATGCGGTCGACCAGCGCGTCGAGCGAGGCCGCGGCATCGACCAGGCCGTCGCCGTCGTCGCCAAGTTCTTCGCCGCGCGATGCCGCCTGCAACTCGCGCCGGATCTGCGCGAGGCAATCGAGCAGCGCGTCGTCGAGGTCGTCGCCGGATGGGTTCTTGCTGGGGTTGTCGTCGCGGGGGCTCACGGGCCCCCTATCGGCAACGAACGGGCGTCGGTCTGAGGCGGATCTCACCGCGCCATGGGGCCCCTGCGAGCCGCGGGCCTTTCCCGAGGCGGCAGCTGGCAGAGGCCCCAGACGACAGACCGTGGGGCGCGCATCCACCGCCTATGCGCGCAACTCTCCAGTGCGCGCGCGATGGACTCGGTCCCCGGGGGCTGTCAGGGGCGGGGCGGCAAGAACTCGTCGCCGTCCTCGCGGATGTAGGAGCGGCGGTCCCTCTCACTGCGGTTGTACTTGTAGCTCTTCAGCATCACTTCCTTCGCGACGCGCGTGTCGTAGCGATCGCGCATCGTCGGCGCATAGCGCTGCAGCGCTTCGAGGTAGACCTGACAACCGGGAACGCCGAGGCAGTAGCGCTCCAGGTGCCGCAGTTGCTGCTCCGCGAATTGGTGGCCCTCGCCGATGCGCCCATCTTGGTTTCGTTGCATCGCCTGGTGCACCACCCAAGTCTGCCAGTGCATGGCCGTCGTTTGCGTCGCCTTGAGATCGCGCTGTTGGCGCAGGCAATCGCCACCGGTTGCAAACGTGAGTTCGCACGGCGGGTGTCCCATCGTCTTGCGGTCGTCGCTCGTTGGCGTGCGCCACGACAGCGACGCATGCAACGCGATCGACGGAGCGCCGAACTGTGGCGGCGCCTCCACTTGGATGACGATCGTGCGTTCGGCCTTCGACAGCATCGAGCCGAGCACGACGCGCATGCGGCCAGGCATGAAGTTCGATTGCGCAGTGGACAGCGCGTGCGCTCGCACGCCGGGCGGCAACTCGATCGTCAACTCGACGTCGCGCATCGCGGTCGCGCGCGCATCGCCGAGTTCCGCGAGCATGATCTCCGCGATCTCATTGGGCTGCTCCGCGTCGTGCATGCGGCCGCCGCCGGCTTCGGCAATCGCCTGCAACTGCATCGGCGAGTAGTCCATGCCGACGCCGATCGTGGACGTCGAGATGCCGCGTTGGCGCAGTTCGTTTGCGTGTCGAGCGAGAAGGACTGGATCCACGATGCCCTGGTTGGCGTGGCCATCGGACAGCAAGAACACGTGGCTCTGCTCCATGCGATCCGCGGTGGCCTTGCGCAGCGCTGCGCATTCGCAGCCCTGCAGCCAGCCCGCGCCGAGGTCGGTCGAGCCGCGCGTGCACATCATGTTGAGCGCAGCGCCGAGCGTCGCGCGACCCATCGGATCGAGCGCCATGCCAGACCCGTGCACGATCACGTCGCTAGCGAACGAGACCAGTGACACTCGCTCATCGTCGCCGAGCTTGTCGATCAGTTGCTGGGCAGCCAACCGAGCGGCATCGAGACGTGGGCCCGCCATCGAGCCCGACGCATCGAGCACGAGCGCCAGGTTGAGCGGCAGCTTCTCCGTGACTTGCGTATCCGCCTCCGGCGCACGCACCGTGACGACGAGGTAGCGATACGAGCCGCCCGAGTGGTAGATGAGGGAACGATCGAAGGTCGCCGAGAAGAACGGCTCGGCTGCCGGCGGAACGGTTGCGTTGGAATCGGTCATCGTGCGGCTCCTTTGGTGAGCAGAACCCGCAGTGCGTCGCCGATGCGGTGGAGCTGAGCGAGCTCCTCGGGCCCGTATTGGCCGCGCACGTTGAGTTCGATTTCTGGGGTGAGGGAGATCCGGTACCACGCCTCGGCGCGCACGCTGCGCGCGTTGGAGGAGAGTCCGGCCAATGCGGTGAGGGCCTGCGCTGCGTTGGCGAGGACGCTGAGGTCCGCGTCGTTCTGCGGCGCATGGCTGTAGCTGGCGCCCGCCTCGGCTACGTGTTGGCCAGGCGAGGTCCCGCCGGCGTTGCGCAACGAGCGCAGGTAGCTCAACGCGTCGTCGACCGACGCTGGCGCGGTGGGGTTTGTGGGCTGCGCGTCGGTGTCGATCAGTCCGCCGATGCGGATGGCCCCGGTGGCGATCCCGTGGATATGCGCGGGGCTCAGGCTCTGCAGCAGGACGCGGAGCTGGTCGAGAGTGATGTCGCGCTTGGCGTCGCGCAGCAACAGGAGGACGCGCAAGCGGTCGAGCGCCTCGCGCGAGTAGCGCGCGCCGCGGCCGAGTGAGTCGGGGCCCTGGATCAGCCCGCGCTCGACGTAGCTGCGGATCGTCCGCGGCTCGATCCCGGTCAGGCCGGAGAGTTCGAGTAGCGAGTAGCTATCGCCGTGGTCGGGTGGTGGCTGGTGCGCAGTGCCCATGCCAACACCTTAAGTCGCCAATGCGACATGTCAAGATGTTGGATGAGATTTCTCGCTCGCGGGCCGGCGGTCTCAGCTTTCTGCCGCGGCCTCGGCGGCAGGCGGCTCTTCCTGAGCCCTCGGCGCAGGCTTGTCAGCCACGGCTGGAGACGTCTGCACGCCGAGCTTCTCCAGCAACTCCTGCGCGACCGCGTCGTAGTCGCGCGCGCCGTTGGAGTCGGGCGCGTGCTCGAAGATCGTCCGGCCGAAGCTCGGCGCCTCGGCGAGCTTCACGTTGTTGCGGATGCGCGTCTTGGCGAGTTGTGGGCCGAAGTACTGCTCGATCTCGCGCAGCACTTCCGTCGTCAGGTTGGTGCGCGAATCGAGCATGCACGGCAGCACGAGCGCCACCGACAGCGCGGGATTGAGTCGCTTCTGCACCAGCTGGATCACTTCCATCAGCTTGGCCATCCCTTGCAGCGACAGGTACTCGGCCTGCATCGGGATCACGACGTGGCTTGCTGCGACGAGCGCGTTGGCAGAAAGCACGCCGAGCGACGGCGGGCAATCGAGGAACACGAAGTCGAACTCGTTGCGTTTCTCGAACGCTTCGATCGCCTCGCGCAGGATCGTCTCGCGGCCGATGCGGTTGGCGAGCACCTGCTCGACGCCAGCGAGCGACGTGTCACTCGGCACGATCGACAACCGCTCTTCGTTGGTCGCCTGCACGAGATCCTGGATCGGCGCGTCTTCGACGAGCAGGTTGGTCATCGTGTTGGACTCGAGGTCCGGGCGCTTGTCGAGGTGCACCGTCAGGTTGGCCTGCGGGTCCATGTCGCACACCAAGACGCGGAATCCGCGTCGTGCGAGCGCCGCGCTGAGGTTGACGGTCGTCGTCGTCTTGCCGACTCCGCCCTTTTGGTTGATGACCGCGATGACGCGCACGTTGCTGCTCCCTGGGTGCTCGGTTGCGCCGTTTCCGATGCGGAAACGGCCAAGGGGCATTAGAGAACCGCAGAATGCAGCGAGCAAAGGCTCGCGCCGCGGAATCCACGGGTCGAGCGGTGCGCGGCGCCTTTCGGCCCGGCGTTCAGCCCAGCAACGATCCTAGATCGCGCAGCAGAACGGGGCCGTCGACGACATAGGGCTCCGCCAGCGCGCAGCCGGTGCGCGCGCCGTAGAAGCGATCGCGGACTTGCGCGCGCTCCACGATGTCGAGGCGTTGCACGAGATGCGTACGCGGGCCGTCGCCTGCCAACTGCGAGCGGTAGCAACGGATCGCGGCAGCCTTCTGCTCGGCGAGGTCCGAGATGTCGAGCGCAAAGGTCGGCTCTACCGGGGTGTTGCCCGGGTAGCGGACCAACATGCGCGGACGGTGCGGCTCGCCGAGATCGGGCTCGTAGCGGCGGAGGCCAGCGAAGAACCACGCCTTGCTCGCGAGTTGCGCCGCGGCCACGTGGTCAGGGTGCACGTCCTTCTCGTGCGGCGCGAATAGCAGTTGTGGCCGAAGTTCACGCAGCGCGCGCACGAGCCGCCGCACGCTGTCTTCGTCGACTGCGACCGCGGTGTCCGGCAGGTCGAGGTTGCGCCTCTCGGTGACGCCGAGGGCTGCTGCTGCTGCGACGGCTTCTTGCTTGCGCTCGGCTGCGGTGCCGCGCGACCCCATCTCGCCGCCGGTGCAGTCGACGATCGCGACCTTCTTGCCGCTGCTCACAAGGCGCAGGATCGCGCCGCTGCATGCGATCTCGACGTCGTCGGGATGCGGGCCGAGGAACAGCGCGTCGCAGTGCGCCATCGTCACAGCTCCAGCACGCAGTGCTCGATCGAGAACGGATCCGCCGCGGCGAGGATCAAGTCCGCGAGCGCTGGGCCGTGCGTTGCGAGCAGCGAGATCGGGCCCAGAACGCGCTCCTGCGGGCGGCCGCGCGGATGCAGGTTGGCGCACAGGCGGCGGAACTGGCGCAGGCCGGTGCCTTCGCGATTCTGGCGCGCAGCGCGCAGCTTCTGCGCGAGGCGATCGAGTTCTTCGGTCGTCTTCGTGCGAACGCGGTCGATCGAGGACAGCATCGAGCTGTCGATCTCCTGTGCCTGATGCGCGACCTTGTCGAGGCCGCCGCGCACCACCGCGAGCATCTCGTCGATCAGGTTGTCGATGCTGTCGCGATCGTCGCCGAGCGCCTTCTCGGCGAGCTTCTCCGGCGCCTGGTCGAGGTCCGTCAGTTCGAGGCCGAACTTGGCCATGATGCGCTGCAGCGACGGTTCGACGAGCGTCATCGACGCGCGCGGAACGAACAGCGGCTGCGGCACGCCGAGCGTGCGATAGAGCGGCGCCACGACGGAGAGATAGGACAGCTCACCCGGGCCGACGATGAACGCGATCGTCGGCAGGCACGCGTCCTGCCACAGCGGGCGCAGCAGCGCGCCAGGGCTGAGGTCGCGGCCGCGCTGGAAGCCTTCGGCGTCGGCGAGCGGCGTCCGGCGATCACCCGTGATCTCGAACATCAGCGTCGCCGCCGGGTCCATCGTCACGTCGATGCCGAGATCCGTCAGTTCGTCGCAGGTCTGGCGCACGACGTCGCGGATCTTGTTGGACTGGCCCCACCACCGCTCCAGCGGCGGGAACGCCTCGTCCGGCAGGTCGCGCGGCTCGATCACCAGCAAGCCGTGCTTGCCGAACAATTCGAACATCATGCGCGCTTGCGCGGCCGCCAGCGTCTCGTCGGGATGGCGCGGCTTGAAGATCGACAATGCCCACTCGCGCGACTCGCTCTGCGGCAGCAGCTGGTCGATCTCCGCGAGCACGCGGTCGAGTTCGCGGCCGCAGCGGATGGCAGACAACGGCGCGCCACCGCGGTCGATGTCGAGGCGGAAGCGCTGCACTTCTTGCGCTGCATTGACCATGAAGAGGCGGTTCGCTTCTTCGAGGTCGTGGTCGTCGCTGTGGTTCCAGAACACTGGGATCGCGCGCACGTCGCTGCCGCTGGCCTCGATCTGTTGGCACAGTCGAATCGCCGTCGCGACCTTGTGCAGGTTGAACAGCGGGCCGCCCACGAGACCTGGCTGCTGGCCCGTGATCACGAACTGCGTCTTCGGGTCGGTGATGCGCGCGCAGTTGTCGAGCGTCTGCTGCGGTGCGTCGTAGCGCTTGGCGTAGTTCGTGAACGCGCGCGCGAGCGATTCGCGCGGGACGAGGCGCTCTGCTCCGGTCGGCGCGCGCTTGATCAACTCCTCGACCGTTCGCGCGCGCTTG
Organism: uncultured Planctomycetota bacterium; assembly: GCA_903925435.1. GTDB lineage: Bacteria > Planctomycetota > UBA1135 > UBA1135 > UBA2386 > SXPK01. The sequence goes on from CAIYFF010000272.1 coordinate 6,687, forward strand.
CCGAGCACGCTGCAGAGGTCGCGGTCGTCGTCGAGGAAGCGCTGGTGGACGTCGCTGGTGCCGAGTCGGCGGAACGAGATGTGACGCGTAGTGCCCAAGAGGCGCGATGTTCTACAAAGGAGCGATCGCCGCCGCATCCTTCGTTGCGCGCGACAATCGCTGCTTCAGCGACTCTTCGCGAGTTGCTGCACGCGGCGGCAGTCGTCGGCGAACTGCGCCGCGGCGCGTTCGACCTTGGCCAGCCAGTCGGCGTCGCCAGGCTGGAACGCTTGCATCACGCCGCGACTCTGCGTCGCGAGGCCGCCGAGCCCCCGTCGATCGAACGCCGAGACGAGGTCCTCGACCTTGCCGCCTTGCGCGCCGACGCCGGGCAGCAGGATCCACGCGTTGGGCATGCGCTTGCGCAGTCGTTCGAGTTCGTGCGGCCACGTGGCGCCCACGACCGCGCCGACCGGCGAGTAGCCCTCCGCCATCGGCAAGCCACTGCCCCAGCGATGCACGGCGTCAGCCACCGCGTCGCAGAGGGCGATGTCGAGATCTTGGATGCGCAGGTCCTGCAGGTCCTTGGCTCCTGGGTTGCTCGTGCGCACGAGCACGAACAGGCCGAGCCCACCCTTGTCCGCGTGCGTGCGCTGCAAGAACGGCTGCAGCGAGTCGCCGCCGAGGTAGGGATGCAGCGTGACGGCGTCGGCCCACTTCGCGTGGCCTTCGGCATACGCCTCGGCGGTGCTGCCGATGTCGCCCCGCTTGATGTCGCCGAGCACGAGCATGCCCGCTGCGCGCGCGGCAGCGCACGTCGACTCGTAAGCCGCAAAGCCCGCCGAGCCGTAGCACTCGAAGAACGCGATGTTCGGCTTCACGACCGGCACATGGCGCGCAAGCGCAGGCAGGACTTGTTCGTAGAACGCCGCGATGCGCCGCGGCGCGTCGGCGTCGGGCAGCAAGCCTTTCGGCAACGCATCGAGGCGCGGATCGAGGCCAACCACGGCGGGAGCTGCGCCACCAAGGATGCGGCGCGCCAGTTCTGCGACGAAGGTCATCGGGGCGGAGGAGACTAGGAGTCGAGGATGGGAATCGCCAACCGCAGCAACCGAGCGACTGACGAGGAAGATGCCACCCGGTGAAGAGCTAGACGCCTCGTTGCCTGCGCACGCGCCGAGCAGCACACCGAACCCCTCCGAGTCGGCTGTTGTTCGAAGTGGCAACGGACTGCCCTCCGCTGTTTCCTTCTTCCTTCCGAAATCCTGCCTCCGTCCGCTTGTCGGGGAGGCGCAATCGAGCAGACCCCAACGATGCCTGTCGTATTCGTGCCCAAGGAAACGGAACCCGGTGAGACCCGCGTCGCGGCGATCCCCGAGACCGTCAAGGGATTGATCAAGCTCGGCCTTCAGGTCGAGGTCGAGCGCGGCGCCGGACTCAGCGCCGGTTTCTCCGACTCCGAGTTTGCCGACGCCGGCGCGAGCCTCGTCGGCGACGACGCGCGCACCCGCGCGGACTTCGTGCTCGGGATCCAGTGTCCCGACGACGTGCGCGCGAAGGCACAGAAGCCGGGATCGATCCTGGTCTGCTCGCTGCAGCCAGGAATGAACCTGCCCGCGGTCGCTGCGATGCGCGATGGCAAAGTCACTGCGATGGGATTGGAGTTCATGCCGCGCATCACGCGCGCGCAGAAGATGGACATCCTGTCATCGCAGGCGACGTGCGGCGGCTACCAAGCTGTGCTGCTTGCGGCGGTGCACCTGCCCAAGTTGTTCCCGCTGATGATGACTGCGGCCGGAACGATCACGCCGGCGCGCGTGCTCGTGCTCGGCGCAGGCGTCGCGGGCCTGCAGGCGATCTCGACTGCGAAGAAGCTCGGCGCGGTTGTCGAGGCCAATGACATCCGTCCCGCGTGCAAGGAGCAGGTCGAGTCGCTCGGCGGCAAGTTCGTCGACACCGGCACTCCGCCCGACGCGGAGACCAAGGGTGGTTACGCGAAGGAAGCGACGCAGGACTTCCTCAACAAGCAGCGCGAGATCCTGACCAAGCACATCACTGCGGCCGACGTGCTGATCACGACGGCGCTGGTGCCGGGCAAGAAGGCG
>CAIYFF010000273.1 GCA_903925435.1 uncultured Planctomycetota bacterium
ATGCAGCGCTGCGGTTTCGCATCGACGTCGCGAAGGTGCCGTTCGACGACCGGTTCTGCGGCGCGCAACGCGGTGCGGTCCAGGGCGACTTCGTGGTGCAGAAGCGCGACGGTGGGCCTGCATACCAACTCGCTGTCGTCGTCGACGATGCGGCGTTTGGCGTGACCGAGGTCGTGCGCGCCGACGACTTGCTGCCGAGCACGCCGCGGCAGTTGCTGCTCTATCGAGCGCTCGGATTGCGGGAGCCTTCGTTCGCGCACGTGCCGCTCGTCGTCGGCCACGACGGCCTGCGGCTCGCGAAGCGCCACGGCGACACTTCGCTGCGCCATCTGCGCGAACTCGGCGCGTCTGCTGGCGCGGTCGTTGGATTCCTCGCGCGTTCGTGCGGGTTGCGGGCCACTGCATCGCCGTGCGCAGCGAGCGAGTTGCTCGCGGACTTCGACTTCGCGCGCTTGCCGAAGGGCCCTGTGCGCGGCGACGACCACGGCCTCGCGGGCTGCTGATCGCTTCAGCGACTGTTCGTCCGCTTCGCTTCTTCCGCCGCGATCTCGGAGATGTGCTTCGCGAAGTCGGGGTCCTCGCCTTGCAGCAGTTCGCGCAGTTCGGCGCGGAACTCCGCGCGTTTGCACCACTCTCGCATGTAGTCCTCCCACGACTGCCACAAGCGTGCGGTCTGCGAGGTCATCTCCGGTTCGTAGACCAGCAGGTAGGCGCGTTCGAACAGCGCGACGAGGATGTTGAACAGCGCGAGGCGTCGTTCTTCTTGCTCGGCGTCGAGTTGCTTGGGCTCGCCGCCGCGCTGCAACATGCGAAGGTCCGCGTTGTCGAGCACGAGCTTCATGAAGCCCGTGTAGTCGTCGGACAACTGCTGGTGGATCTCCTCCTCTTCCTGCTGTCGGTCGCGGCGCTGCTCCCAGATGAACACGAGGATCGCCATCGGCAAGCCGAAGACGGTGACCACGTAGCTCAGGAGTTCCCAGGTTGCAGTGTCGAACATGGCGCGTCCGCGCAGCGTAGACTGGCGAGGATGCGCAAGTTCGACCATTCGGCTCTCGTGCTGACCTGGATCGCCGCGTCCGCCGCCGCTCAGGATCCGTTCGAGGACGCATGGCATCGCGTCGAGCGTGAGTTCCTCGCGCGAAGCGAGGCGTGCGGCGCGGTCGGCGCATCGCTGGCGTTCGTCGACGGCGGCGTGGTCCGCAAGTCGGTGTGTTTCGGGCTCGCGGATCGCGATGCGAAGCGGCCGGTCGACGAAGGCACGATCTTCCACTGGGCGAGCTGCACGAAGACGCTCACGGGCATAGCCGCCATGCAACTGCGCGATCGCGGCATGCTGTCGCTTGACGGGCTGCTCGTCGATGCGTGTCCAGAACTGCGCAAGGCGCACGACCCGCAAGGTTGGCTTGTGTCTGCCACGCTGCGGCATGCGATGCAGCACGCTGCGGGCTTTCGCGGCGCGACGTTCCCGTGGGGCGGCGAAGCGTGGCAACCGCACGAGCCGAAGGAGTGGTCGCAGCTCACAGCGATGATGCCGTACACGAAGGTCGAGTTCGCGCCGGGCTCCAAGTTCTCCTACAGCAACTTCGGCATCGTGCTGTTGGGGCGCGCGATCGAGGCCGCGAGTGGCGACGAATACGAGGCCTACATGGAGAAGAACGTGCTGCGCCCGCTCGGCATGCGCGGCAGCTACTTCGACGCGACGCCGTGGCATCTGCGCAAGCACCGCTCGCATGGCTACGCGCGCGGCGAGGACGGCATCGTGCGCGACCTCGGTGCCGAGTTCGACACCGGGATCACGGTCAGCAACGGCGGGCTCAATG
>CAIYFF010000274.1 GCA_903925435.1 uncultured Planctomycetota bacterium
ACAAAGCCGTCGACCAGCATCGGCGCCGTGCGGCTTGCGAGTTCGGCGAACAGGCGGTCTACGTCGACGCGCGCTTCGTCGCGCAACTCGGGCTTCTCGGCGTGCAGCGAGCTCACGATCTCGCCGGTCCGCAGGATCTTGCCGGTCGGCACCTCGAGCACCGTGTAGCGCAGCGCAAACTGATGGCCGCCGGTCACGGACCAGCCTGGCACGCTCATCGAACGCGCATCGAGGCGAGCGTCGGCCTCGACGATCTCGCCGAGCAGCAGGTAGTCGGCGACGAGGCGCTGCTGCAGTCGCGCGAGGTCCTTCGACGCGGAGTCGCCTTGCTTGATGCGCGCCAACTCCTGGTCTGCGAGCGCGAGGTCCTCGCGATCGAGCACGGTGAACACGCCGCTTTGCACGAGCTGCGTCTTTGCCGCCGTGCGCAACTGCTGCGCGAGCGGCGCGAGGTCGAGCGATTCGTCCATCGCCTTGCCATCGCGAACGATGCGCAGCTTGCCCTGCGCGCTGCGCATCGGCAGCACGACGACGGAGAACGGCTCCCGTTGCGCCTTGCTCGGATCAAACTTCGCGACCTTGGCCTCGATGCGCACGCGAACCTGATCGTCTTCCTTCTGGCGGCTCGTCACCGAGTAGGACTCGACCACGCCCTTGGTCGCAGTCGTGATGCGTTCCTTCTGCTCGTTCTCTTCGCTGCTCGCCGAGATCGCCCAGTGCACGTTTGCGTGCATCAACTCCATGCGCTTCTTCGAAGTGCGATCTTCGTTGGTCGCGCCGACCGTTTGGCGGATCGCTTCGAGCAGCGCGTTCTCGATCGCAAGCGGCTCCGTCTTGCCGACTCCTTCCACTGCGATGGACTGCGCGGACAGTGTCGCGGCAAGCGTGAGGAATGCGGCTAGCGTCGAGGCGTGAAACGGGCGGCTAGTGGTCAGGTGCATGGCGTCCTTCCGAGAAGGCGCGGCACGCTACGCGCATGCGCGCCGTGCCTCAATGCGTAGCTGTCGGCTTGGCGGCTTGAGCAAGGCCTCTGCCGAGCAGGATCGTCGCGAACACGAGCGCGGCCCCGACGTAGAACGGCACTTCGACGCCGAGGCGGTCGAACGCAAAGCCGTAGAACAGCGGGCCGATGATGCGCGCGGCGCCGCCATACGTCTGCTGCAGCCCCATGTAGAGCCCGCGCTCGTCCTTGTGGATCACGCGCGACAACAGCGAAGTGACGCACGGGAAGGTGAATGCGGTGCCGAGCGGCAGCAACGCCACCGCGATTGCGAGCGAGCCGAGGCCTTGCGCGAGCGGGATCGCGAGGATGCCGCACGCGAGCGTGACGAGGCCGATGCGCGATAGCCGCGCTTCGCCGAGGCGATCGACCATGCGGCCCAAGACCAGCGTGCGCGTGAACACCGCGATTGCGCCGATGTACATGTAGAACCAGCCGATCGTCGTCTCGTCGACGCCAAAGCGGACGCCCAAGAACAACGCGAGCACGCCGGTGATGCCTTGGAACGCGCCGATTGCGATAGCGTAGGTCAGGATCAGGCGAGAGCTCGGAAGCTGCACCTTGCGGAGCACATCCCACATCGCGTTCTTGGCGCTGACTTCGCTTCGCTTCGTGCTGCGTTGCGCGTTGGACTCGGAGAGGCAACGCCACGAGAACAGCATGTTGGCGAGGCACAGCACAGCGGCGACGAGGCCCGGCGCGGCTTCACCGAGGACGAGTGGTGGCTCTACGCCGCCGCTCGTGAGATGCACCTTGCCGAGCGACACCGCGAGCGAGCCGATCACGGGGCCAAACGCGACGCCGAGGTTGGTGGCCGCCGAGATCCACCCGAGCGCGCGAGCGCGCTGTTCTGGTGGCACGGTGTCCGCGACGTAGGCCTGGATCACGCCAACTGTGCCGCCGCCTGCTCCTTGCACGAAGCGCGACAGGATCAGCAGCCACAGCGAGTCCGCGAAGCCGAACACGAGATAGGCGAGCGCCGACGCGAACATCGCGATGACGAGCGCGGGCCGTCTGCCGTGGCGGTCGGAGAATCGGCCCCAGATCGGCGACGTCGCCATCTGCGCCACCGTGAACGTCGAGACGACGATGCCCGAAAGCAGCCCTTCGCGCAGTGTGAAGCCCATGATCTCGATGCCGGAGCCGCAGTGCTTCTGCACGTAGAACGGCAGCAGCGGCACGATCATCAAGAGCCCGACCATGTCGAGGAACGCGCTCGCCATCAGCGCGAGCAGGGACTTCGGCACGCGCCTGGCCTCACGCAGCAGCACGAGCACGAGCAGGGATCCGATCGTCCACAACGCGGCGCGCGCGGCAGGGGTGGCGAGGGCTGCGTTGATGTCGGTGGTCTGCATGGCTCGATGACGATGGTTGCGATCGCTGCGTCAGCGCCGCGACTCGAACTCGTCGCCCTTGGTCCAGGTGGGCGCGTCGCCTTGGCAGCACGCGAGCAGGCACTCCAGAACGAACTGCGCGTCCTTCGCGGCGGCGTCGAAGTTCCACCAATCCGCGACTTCGTCAGCAGGTTGGTGGTAGTGCGTCGCGGTGTAGCTCGCCTTCATGCGCTTGCGGTCCTCTTTGCGATCCACGAAGTCGGAGCCCGACTTGAAGTACGCAGCCGGCACGCCAATGCGCGCGAAGTTGAGGTGGTCGCTGCGATAGAAGGTCCCGTTCTCCGGGTTGGAGTCAGGCAACACGCGCACTCCCATCGCGGCGCCGATGCGTTCTGCGAGCGCGGTAAGGCTGCTCTTGCCATGCCCGACGAACTCGATGTCGCGCGTCTCGCCCCAGATGCCGAGGCCGTCGATGTTGAAGTTCGCGATCGCCTTCTTGCGATCGATGGGCAGGTTGCGCGCGAGCCACTGACTGCCGAGTAGCCCCGATTCCTCCGCGGTGACTGCGGCGAACAGGATCGAGCGCGCGGGCCGCGGATCCATCTCGGCGCAAACGCGCGCGATCGCAAGCATCGCCGCCACTCCGGTCGCGTTGTCGAGCGCGCCGTTGTAGATCGCGTCATCGCGCTTCTTGGGCCCGATGCCGAGGTGATCGAAGTGCGCCGTGACGACGACGCATTCCTCGCTGCGCTGCGCATCGCTGCCAGGCAGCATGCCGAGCACGTTGCCGGACTTCAGTTCGCGCACCGTGTTCTTCGCCGCGAGCGACACCGTGACGCCGAGCGGCACGGGCGCGAACTCGCGCGACTCCGCCTTGGCGCGCAACTGGTCGAGGTCGTGGCCTCCGAGTGCGCTGAGCTGCTTTGCTGCGTCTTCGGTGATCCACGAGCGGATCGGCAGGACCGGTTCGCCGTCGGCGAACGGCAGCCAGAAGTTCTCGCGGCCGTGGTTCGCCTGCTGCACCTGGAACGGATAGCCCGCCGACGCATTCGTGTGGATCAGCAGCACGCCGATCGCGCCGCGCCGCGCGGCCTCCTCGAACTTGTAGGTCCAGCGCCCGTAGTAGAGCCGCGTCTTGCCCGCGAACAGCGCAGGGTCCGACGACGGATCGTCGTTCATGACGAGCAGCACCTTGCCGCGCACGTCGTGGCCCTTCCAGTCGTCCCACTGCTGCTCCTTCGCTTCGATGCCGTAGCCGCAGAACACGACTTCGGCGTCCTTCCATTCGGCGCTCTGGGCTGCGCTGCCCGCGACTGCGGTGTAGTCGGTCGGCGCTTCGAAGCTCTTGGTTCCCTTCGCGCCGTTGGCCGCGAGTTGCTGCGTCACTTCGGTCGTGATGCCGAGCATCGGCACTGGTTGCGTGAACCCGCCGTCCTGGCCCATCGGCAAAAGGGCGAGGCGCTCGAACTCGCTCTCGATGTAGGCGCGCGTCACTTCGTCGCCGCGCGATCCCACACCGCGGCCTTCGAACGCATCGCTCGACAACAAACGCACTGGGCCGCGGATCTCCGCGGGTTGGATCGCGCGCGGTGCGAGCAGTGGAGGCATCGCCGCCGCGTCTTCGAACACGGTCGTGTGCGCGTGATGCGCGGAGTCCGCGCCATGGCAGGCAGCGAACACGGCCAACGATGCGATCACCGAGATGGCGATGGGGCGGAGATTCATCGGGCAGCCTCGTGTTGCAGCAAGAAGGAGAGATCGGTTGGCGGCGCAAACTCCCGCGGCGCTGTGCCGCGCGCAAAGAGCCGTGCGTTGGTCGTGCCGCACAGTTGCATCGCATCGCCGCGCACGTGAAGCCAGCAACCTTCGCGCAGGCCGAGCACTGGCGTCGCGTTCTCTTCGTGGAACTGGCGCAGCCGTTCTTCGCGCGTCTCGCCCATGTGCGTGCTGCTCGGGTCGGCGTCGAGGTAGTGGGGGTTGATCTGGAACGGCACGAGCCCGAGCGCCGTGAACGAAGCGGGCTGCACGATCGGCATGTCGTTGGTGGTGCGGATCGTTGGCGTCGCGACGTTGGTGCCAGCGCTGCTGCCGACGTAGGGCATGCCCGCATGCGCGCGCGCAGCGATCGCCGCGAGAGCGCCGGTGCGCTGCAGTCGGTCGAGCAAGCGGAACGTGTTGCCGCCGCCGACGAACACCGCCTCGGCTGCGCCGATCGCCGCCATCGCGTTGGGCGCGCGATGGATCGACTCGAGGCGAACTCCGAGTTGCAGAAACGCGGCCGCTGCCTTGTCGGCGTAGGCGTCGTGGTCCGCGAGCGCCCACGGCACGAACAGGATCGAGCGGCGGCCGTCGAGCAGTTCGCGCAACGCAGGGCGCACGTGCTCGAGATAGCCGTGCCCGTGCATCGTGGAGTTGGAGATCAACAGCAGTCGGCGCATGGGAGCGTGAGCTTTGGAGCCAGGGTAGGTGGGCCTGATCGCTTCTTCAGTCGAGACGTTGCGCGAGCTCGGTCTTGCCCTGCTCCTTCAACTCGCGTTGCACTCGGCGAAGGATCGCATTGGGCTCGCGTCCGAGGCCATCCTTGTCGCTCATGCTCGCGGGCCGCAGCGAACGCGCGGCCACAAGTCGATCGACTGCGGCTGCTGCGTCGCCGCGCGCATGCAGCAGCAACGCGGAGCCCGCGAGTGCGAGCACGCGGAAGTGGTTGGCCGAATCGGCGTAGTCGGCGTTTGTCTGCGCGCTGCGCACGAACGCTGCGTCGCATTCGTCGTAGGCGGACAGCGCCGCCGCGTTGCGCTTGTCCTTGCTGAGCGTCTCCGCTGCGACGATCGCCGCGTAGCCAACAAACCACGCTGCGGTCGCCTTGTCGTCGACCAACTCCTCGTAGCCGCGATAGGCGCGCAGCAGGCCCTCTGCGCCACGATCCTGAAGGAGCCGCCGACGCGCTGCGTCGTGCAGTTCGCGCGACCACGGGAAGCGCCGCATTGCTGCGCGCAGTTCGTCCTGCGCTTCCTTGCGCGCGCCTGCGAAGGCCAGCAGATCCGCGGTTTCGAGCGCGTCTTGGACGGAACCGAGCGGGCTCTGCAGCGCTGCTCCGAGGCCGAACGCAGCTTGCGCGATCTCGGCAGGGACCAGCGCTGGCTTCTTGTCGGCTTCGCCTTCCGGCGCCGTTGCAGACGCGTAGGCCGCGCGCGCCGCCGATCGGCCCGCGGTGCGCAGCGCTTCGACGAGCAGCGCTTGCGGCATCGACTGCGCCGACTGTTTGGTCAGCGCTTTGACGAATTCGCGCGCCGGCGCCTGCGCCTGGTCCGCGAGCCCGAGGCTCCAAGACGCAACGCATTGCGCGGCGAGCGCGGTCACCTTGGCCTCGTCACCAAGCTTGGCCATCGCGCGTTCGGCAGCGCGCTTGCCATCTTCGAGCAAGAGCGGCGCCGTGCTCCCGCCTTCGGGCAACAGCAGCAGCGCGAGCTCGACGTTGGCCTTCGCAAGCGCGAGCTGCGCGTTTGCGTCGTCGGGGTTCTTCTTCGCGGCGGCCTCCGCTTCATCGAGCGCGCGTTCCAACGCATCGCGGTCCGTCGCGTCTGCGACTGCTGCGAACGGGACCTCGGATCGCTTCTGCAGCGCGACTTGCGCAGTCGTCGAGTGGACGACAAAGCGCCGCGCCTCGTCGTCGGACTCGCCGATGCGCGTGAGTGTGCCGAGCAGCGACGCCGCGAGGTCGTTGTCGTCGCAGCGCGCGAGCGCATCCTGCATGTCGATGCCACACTCGGACACGCCGATCGCGGCGAGTGCGTTGACGGCAGCGCGGAACGTCTCCTCGTCGTCGTCGCGCAGCGCGATGCGCAGCATGTCGATCGGGAAGTTGCCTGCTTGCGCACAGCGCTTCAGCAATTGACGGCGCCCATTGCCGTCTGCGTTGGCAAATAGCGTTTCCAACGCGCGGCGGCTCGCGGCATCCGAACGGCGCAGCATGTCGTCCGAGTCGATCGGCGGCGGCAGCGCCGTCTGCGCGCCCTTGTTGGCAAGGATCGCGTCGATCGCAGTCTGCATGCTGCTGTCGAGGTAGCGGTCGAACAGGACCTTGCCCTTTGCGTCCACGCCGACGTGGCGCGGCGCGTAGCGTTCGCCGCCAAACCAGCGCGCGTAGAGCAGCGGCTCTATCTGCTGGTGCTCGCTGCACGTGCACCCCGGAAAGCGCGGGCACTCGATGCGACGGCCGAGGCTGTCGTAGTCGGCTTCGGTGTGGCGATTTGGCGAAGCGATCACGCAGACGTAGCCCTTCGTCAATTCGACGAACGCAGAGTCCAGGTAGGTCGCGTTCGCAAAGCGCTCGCAGAACGGCTCGCCGTCGGCATTGACGCAGACGAGCAGCGGCTTGCCGGTCGTGCTCTGCACCGCGAGCGCGTCGCCCAGAGTGCGTTGCCATTCGATGCGGGTAGCGCCTGGATCTTGAGGCGACAGCAGCAGGGACAGCGAGATGGACAGCAGCAGCATCGACGCAGCGTAGCGGGCGGGCTGCGTTGTTTGCTCGCGGGCCTTGCCTCGATACAACCTCGTGCCGCTGCGCGTTTGCGGCGACCTACGATGCATCCTTCGTCGCTGCGCGGCTTCTTGCCCGTCTACGCCGCCTCTGCAGAAGGCGACGCACTTTCTGACTTGGGCGCGGTGGCGCTCGGCGTCGGCAAGGTCGCGGCCGCCGTGTCCTTGTCCGAACGCCTCATGCGCATGCGTCCACCCGGCGTGTTGCTGTTTGGCGTAGCTGGCGCGTATCCCTCGCGGCATCGCAACGGCGCGTCGTTGCGCATCGGCGAGGTCGTGGTGGTGGAGAGCGACGGTTTTGGCGACGAAGGCGTCGCGGTCGCGGACGGATTCCTCGACGTCGGTTCGCTTGGCATGCCGCAACAGGACACGCCGACCTCGTCGCCGATCCTGTTGGATGCCCTGCGCGCGCGCGCCGCGGCCGATGCGTTGGTTGCGCCTCTCGTGCGCGCGACAACGGTGAGCACATGCAGCGGGCTCGAGTCGTTGTCGGCGCAGCTCGCGGATCGCACTGGCGCAGACATCGAGACGATGGAGGGCGCTGCCGTTGCGTTCGTGTGCGAGCGCCATTCGGTTCCGCTGGTCCATGTGCGCGCGATCTCCAACTACTGCGGCGAACGATCGCGCGGCGAATGGGATCTCAAGCGAGCCGTGCGCGCGCTCCACGATGCGGTGAGCGTGTTGCTGTTGGAGTCGGAGGCTTGATGACTGCGCGGCGCCTTTCGTTTGGCATGTCGCCGTGCCCGAACGACACGTTCGCGTTCTGGGCCGCCTTGCACGAACGGGTGCGCGCCGTGGGGTTTGGGCTCCAACTCGCAGAACTCGCGGACATCGAAGCGCTCAATCGGCGCGCGACGGGCGATGTCGCAAACAGGCTCGATGTCACCAAGCTCAGCGTGCCTGCGCTTGCGTCGGTGACCGACGATTACGCAGTGCTCGACGCGGGCTCTGCGCTCGGCTTTGGCTGCGGCCCGTTGGTGCTGCGGCGCGGCTCGGACCATCGTGCGACGCTCGAGTCGATGCGTGGCGCGCGCGTGGCGATCCCAGGCGAACGCACGACGGCCTTCCTGCTGTTCCGCATGTTCGCGGGCTCGGACTTCGCGTTCGTGCCGATGCGGTTCGAACAGATCATGCCCACCGTCGCGCGCGGCGAATGTGATGCGGGCCTCGTGATCCATGAGAGCCGCTTCACGTATGCCGATCACGGCCTCGCGTGCGTCGCCGATCTCGGCGTGCTCTGGGAGGAGGCGACGGGTTGCCCGTTGCCGCTCGGCGTGATCGCGATCCGCCGCAGCCTCGGCGACGACGCGCATGCCGCGGTGTCCAAGTTGCTGCGCGACTCGGTGCGGCTTGCGCAGTTGATGCCCGACGCCGCGCGGCCGTTCGTGCGGCAGCACAGCCAGGAGATGGCGGACGATGTGTGCGATCGCCACATCGCGCTCTACGTCAACGACCGCACCGTCGACCTCGGCGATGCAGGCCGCGCGGCGATCGACGAAATGCTGCGGAGGGGGCGTTCACTCGGATTGCTGGCGAATGGCCGCTCGCCGTGGCGAGGCGACGCATGATCTTCCCGTTCGGCTTCGCGCTCGCTGCGCTCGTCCCGACGCTCGCGATTGCGATCGTGTGGGCAATCGCACTGCGCATCCGGCGTCGGCCCGTGCGCGCATTCGTCAGGCGCGCGGCTTGGGCGCACGCGTGGTTGCTCGTCGTGCACGCGATGGTGACGTTTCCGTTGCTGCTCGGATGGTGGGGTTCGCGCGGGCTCGGCACGCGCGGCGACGAGTCCGCATTCGAGGGCCCGCGCATCGATGCGGATGGCACGTGGTCGATCCAGAACTCGGCGACCTTGCGCAAAGAGCGCGATGCGCCGCCGCGCGAAGCGATCGAAGCCTCGCGTCAGCTGGCCGTCGATTTGCCCGGCGCCGATGGCATCACGCTGCGCGCGTATCGCGTGCGATCGCTGCTCGCAGAGCCGCGCGCGACGGTCGTGCTCGTCCATGGCCTGTTCCGCTCTGCGCTCGAGCTCGAAGCTCCTGCGCGCATGTTCCGCAAGCTCGGTTGCGAGTGCTGGCTCGTGGAGCAACGCAATCACGGCCGCAGCGGCCGCGCGCCAGCGACCTTTGGTTTGCGCGAGAGTGAAGACCTCGTCAACGCAGTGCGTGCGATCCGCGGCGAGCACGGCGCAAAGGCGCCGCTCGTGATGTTTGGCGTGAGCCTCGGTTCTGCATCGGTCGCGCTCGCAGCGCCGCGCATCGAAGGCTTGGACGGCCTCGTGCTCGATGCGCCGATCGAAGACTTGCTGCTCGCGGCGCATCGCATGATGTCGCTCGAGCGACGCGACGATCGTCGGCGGCTCTTTGCGTTGTGGGAGCCGTGGCGTTCGCTCGTGCTTGCGTCCGTGGAAGCATGGTCGGGCACGCGCTTGTCGTTGGTGCGCCCATCCGAGTGCTTGCAAGGAATGCCCGCGACGCTGCCTGTGTTGTTGATCGGCGGCGCGCACGACGACAAGTCGCCGCAGGACGCGGTGCGCGGGCTCTACGACGCGTTGCCGATGCCGATCGGCGTCAAGGAACTGTGGATCTCGCAGGACTCGGGCCACGGCGACGCGTGGAGCAAGGAGCCCGCGGAGTACGAAGCGCGCCTTGCGTCGCTGCTCGAACGCGTGCGGAAGTAGGCGCGCGATTCTCGTTCGCTTTCAGCCGAGCGCCGCGCGGCCGCGCGCAAGGCACGCGGAGAACACGTCTGGCGACACGTTGGCGCCGCAGACGATGACGCCGATGCGCGCGCCTGGCAGTGCATCGCGCTTCTGCAGCAGCGCAGCCGTTGCCGCGGCGCCCGCTGGCTCGACGGCGAGCTTCGCGTCGGCAAACAGCAGCGTCATCGCGCGGCAGAGTTCGTCATCGTCGATGCAGACCAGTTCGTCGACGTAGCGTCGGCACAACGCGTACGAGTACGGCATCGCATACGGCGCTCCGAGGCTGTCAGCGATCGTCGCGACGCGCTCAATGCGCTGCGGTTCGCCCTTCGCGAAGCTCCTGTGCATGCTGTCCGCGCCCACCGGCTCGACGCCGTAGACCTTGCACCGCGGCTGCAGTTGCTTGACCGCGCACGCGATGCCGGCGCACAGCCCGCCGCCGCCGATCGGCACGAAGATCGCGTCGAGTTGCCCCGTCTGGCGCAAGAACTCGTAGCCGAGGCTCGCGGTGCCGAGCGCGGTGCGCGGCCCTTCGAACGGGTGCACGAAGTGGCGTCCTTCGTCGCGCTGCATCGCTTCGGCCGCCGCAAACGCGGTCGCGATGTCGGGGAACAGGACGACTTCGCCGCCGAGTTCGCGGCAGGCCTGGATGCGCAGCGGGTCCGCGGTCTGTGGCATCGCGACCTTCGCGTGCGACCCGAGCGCCTTGGCCGCATACGCGACCGCCATCGCGTGGTTGCCGGCGCTGACCGCCGTCACGCCGCGCGCGAGTTGGTCCTGCGTCAGTTCCTGCATCACGCACAGCGCGCCGCGGGGCTTGAACGACCCCGTGTGCTGGAACAGCTCCAGCTTGAACATCAGCCGCGTGGCCGTCGGCAGCAGGCCGCGAAGTCGGTGCCCGGTCGATTCCCAGACCGGCGTCTCGCGGACCCAGGGCTGGAGCGCGCGGTGGGCGCGCTGGATGGCGGCGACGTCGGGGGCCGTGACGGCGGGGGCGGGGGCGGCGGGTTGGGCCATCCCGCCGATGCTGCACAACGGGGTGGCCTGCCGCTAGCCCGAGGTCGCGGGCTCGGGGTGCTGGCGCTGCACCGCCGGGGGGCGATTACGGCAAAGCGCCTCGCACCGCCTCCCCCTGGGGGGGATTCGGTTGGAGAACGGACAGGGCCGCCGTCTCATGCCCAGACCTCACCATCTGGACACAAGCAGAGAAATATCAGGGGTTTGGCGAACCAATCCTCACCCCCCGTGAAGGGGGCAAGGCCCACGGCGACCCTGGCCTCGAACAACCCTACCGTGGTCTGGTGCCGTTGCAGCAGAATTTTTCGTCACAACTCCGCGGCATGAAGATAGCTGGGTCAATTCGCCCCAGTTCGGGGGTGCCTCTGCTGGTGCCGCTACCGCCATCGCAGTTTCGCCGTGGCGAATCTGCCGCGGGCCTCACCAGCGGTGGAACGCCGGGTGCCCTTCGCGGACGGCGATGAACAGCCCCTCGCAGGTTGCGCACACCTTGCCGCCGGCCTCGAGCGTGCCCGTCACCCGCGCGCGGTCGTCGCCAGCCTCGGTGACTTTGGCGCGCAGCGTGACCGGGCCGTTCGTGGGGGTCGGCCGCCGCAGCTTGACCGCGTATTCGGCGGTCACGGTGCACGGCGGCGTCGAAGCGCCGGACCGCAGCATCAGGTGGTTCGCGGCCGTCCAGTTGAGGTGGC
>CAIYFF010000275.1 GCA_903925435.1 uncultured Planctomycetota bacterium
GTGCCGATCACGCTCTCGGACACGAACGATTCGCCGACCTCGAGGCTGCCCTTCGCGCACAGCACCGCGAGCTTCGCCGAGGTGCCGGTGCCGCACGGCGAGCGGTCGTAGGCAGCGCCCGGGCACAGCGTCAGCGCGCGCGAACCCACGCGACCGCCGGTCTCCGCCTCATCGAGATCGACGAACAACTTCACGTGGTCGATCACCTCTTCGACGCCGCGATCGGGATGCACGCCGTAGATCCCGTGCTCTTGCAGCGCGACGCGCACCGCGGTGGCCGCAGGCATCAGCGACGGCAGATGATCGCGATCGACGTGTAGGCCGAACTGCCCCGCTTCGACGAACGCAAACCAGTTGCCGCCCCATGCGACGTCGACTGCGACCTTGCCGAAGTGCTCGACTTCGACAACCGCACGCTGGCGGAACAAGAACGACGGCACGTTGGAGATCGTCACGGACCGCACCTTGCCGTTCTCGACGCGAACGCGGCATCGCACCGTCCCCACCGGCGTGTCGAGCGCGACGACCGTCTCGGGCTCGCACATCGCAACCATGCCGGTCTGCACCGCGACCGTCGCGACGCCGATTGCGCCATGGCCGCACATGCCGAGGTAGCCCACGTCGTTGGCGAACACCACGCCGAGATCGGCGGCTGGGTCACACGGCGGCAGCAAGAACGCGGCGACGATGGCGTCGTGGCCACGCGGCTCGAGGATCACCGCGCGCCGCAACCAATCGCAGTCGCGTTGCATCGCCGCGCGCTTCTCGGCCATTGAAGCGCCGCGCACCACCGGAATGCCGCCGGTGATGATGCGAGTCGGTTCGCCTGCGGTGTGCGAGTCGATCGCTTGGATCGCGTTCGAGAAGTGCAGCATGGAGCGCGCATCATGCCGTGCGGCACGGCGCGCCGCGAACCGCGGAGTGTCAGACGATCAAACGCGCGAGCTGGAATCGACGAGCTGCGCAGCCACTTCCGCCGGCGCTTCGATCTCGTTCCGTTGCGGCGCTACGCAGGTGAGGATCGGAGCCTCCGGCGGCGCGTCGATGCGGATCGGCAAGAACGTGACGCCAACACCGCGGCTCACGAACAGCCGCGCGTCGCCTTCGACGAACCAACCTTGCTCGTAGCCAAACTTGCTGTGGTGCAACGGCGCCTTGCCGCGCACACGAATCTGCCCGCCGTGAGTGTGACCCGACAGCGTGAGGTCGACGTCGCATGCGGCCGCTTCGAAGAAGTAGTCGGGATGATGCGACAGCAGGATCGTTGGCTCGCCGTCGTTGCGGCCAGCGAGCGCAAGGCGCAAGTCCGGCTCGCCCTCGGTCAAGTCATCGACGCCACACAGCCAGAACGGATTTCCGTTCCACTGCAGTCGCACACCGTCGTTGCACAGCACCTGCACGTTGTGTTCGCGCAAGAACGCGCGCCACAGGCCGAGGTCCTTGCCCCAGAACAAGTCGTGGTTGCCAGGCACCGCATACATGCCGAGCGGCGGCGACAACTCGCGTAGCGCAGAGCGGAGCAGCAACAACTCGCGCTCTCGCGTGTTGATGAGATCGCCGCCGAACAGCACGAGATCGGGCTTCTGCTGCGCGACGCGAGCGAAGATGCGACGCAGGTCGCGCTCGTTCATGAAGCTGCCCGCGTGCAGGTCGGTGAGGAACGCGATGCGCATGCCGTGCAGGCCGCGCGATCGCTCCACGAGCGGCATCTCGACCGGAGTCAGCACGAGCGCGCGCTGGATGCGCATGTGCAGCCAACGACCGATCGGCAGCATGTCGATCGAGCGATTCACTGCTGCCGTCGACCACGACACGATGCGTCGCAGCCATGTGCGGCGGCCCGTCAGCAGGCCAACCGGCATCGGCACGCTTCGGCCCTGCTGCACCATCTCGGGGATCGCGTCTTTCACGCCCGCGTCTCCTGCTGCAGTTCGCGCAGGCGGTTGAACAGCGTTCGCACGCCGATACCGAGCACATCGGCGGTCTTGGTCCGGTTGCCGCTGCAGCGCTGCAGCGTGCGCAAGACCAGGCCATCCGTCACTTCGTCGAGCTTGCGTCCGACGAGCGCTTCGATGGGATCGCCTTCGATCATGGCAGCGTTGCCATCGCCATCGCCATCGACGCTCGATGCCGAAGTCGGCGTCGCGGGAACAGCGCCGCCAGCATCGGGTCGCAACCACGCGCGCATCTGCGGACCATCGACGACGTCGCCATCGACGAGCAGCGACGCGCGTTGGATCACGTTCTGCAGCTCGCGCACGTTGCCGGGCCAGCTCCACTCGCGCAGCGCGGCCTCGGCCGAACGCGTCAACGAGAGGCCCTTCCGCAGGAATCGCTTCGCGAGCGGAACGATCTCTTCGGTGCGTTCGCGCAACGACGGCACCGTGATCGGCACCACATCGAGGCGGTAGTAGAGGTCTTCGCGGAAGCGGCCTTGCTGCACATCCTTCCACAGATCGCGGTTGGTCGCTGCGACGACGCGGACGTCGACCTTGACGGTCTTGCTGCCGCCGACGCGCTGGAACTCGCCTTCCTGCAGCGCGCGCAGCAACTTGCTCTGCATCGCTGGCGAGGTCTCACCGATCTCGTCGAGGAACAACGTGCCCCCGTCCGCAAGTTCGAAGCGGCCTTCGCGACGCTTGCCAGCGCCGGTGAACGCGCCTTGCTCGTGGCCGAACATCTCGCTCTCCATCAACGGCTCGGGGATCGCCGCGCAGTTGACCTTCACGAACGGCTTGTCGCGCCGATCGCTGCAGCGATGCAGCAACGCGGCGACGCGCTCCTTGCCGGAGCCGCTCTCGCCGCGGATCAGCACAGTCGCCTTGCTGCGCGCGATGCGCTCGACGAGCGCCACGACCGCCTGCGTCTTTGGCCCCGCAACGACCATCTCGTCGCCGACGGCCTCAGCGCGCAAGCAGCGGTTCTCGCGCAAGAGACGGCGACGTTCGCGAACGCGCGCGGTCATCAGCTCGAGGTCGTGCAACGACGCAGGCTTCTCCAAGATGTCGTCGGCGCCGCCGCGCATCGCTTGGATCGCGGTGCCCATGGTGCCATGCGCCGTCACGAGCACGACGGGGCGATCGGGATCCTGCGCCTTGCTTGCGGCCAGCACTGCGTGTCCGTCCTGCTGCGGCATGCGCAGGTCCGTGACGATGAAGTCGAAGCCCTGCTTGCGCATCGCATCGATGGCTTGCTGGCCGTCAGCGACTGCGTGCACGTCGAACCCGAGCGTCGCGAGCGCCTCGGCGAGGAACTCGCGCGACAGCGGCTCGTCATCGGCAAGCAGCAAGGACTCGCGGCTCATGCCGATGCCTCCGCGCCACGCGCAACCTGCGCGATGGGCAAGCGAACGCAGAAACGCGCGCCACGCTCGCCGGGATTGCACAGCGTCAGTTCGCCACCCAAGAACGAGAGCACGCGCGACGCCAACGGAA
>CAIYFF010000276.1 GCA_903925435.1 uncultured Planctomycetota bacterium
ACATCGTGGCGTCCGGCGGGATCGACGTGCCGTAGACCGAGAAGCACGCTTCGCCGACGCGCTTCTGCTCGGCGTTCTCGCGGGCGACGATGTCCTTCAGCTTCTCTTGGTTGCCCTTCGCTGCGACCTTCTCTTGCTGCAGCGCAGCGATCTTGTCCCAAGCGTCACCGTAGTTCTTCTGCAGCGCAGCGTCCTTTGCGACTGCGGCGCGCAGGTCGGCTTCCGCCTTCTGCTTGATCGCCATGATGCGCGGATTGCGCAGGCCATCGAGGTAGCCCTGCACGGCCTTCCTCGTGTTCTCGTTGCGCAGGATCGTCGCGCGCAGGTTCTTCTCCTGCTCGGGGCTCTCCTTCGACTTCGCGTTGAGCGCAGCGAGTTCGGCATGCACCGCATCGAGGCGCGCCGGGTACGACACGTCGCGCAGATACTCACACTGCGCCACGGTCTTCAGGCGGCCCGTCGTTCCTGGATTGCCCGTGACGAACACGAGGTCGCCTTCCTTGGCGCCATCGGTCTTCCACTCGAAGTGGTGCTCCTTGCTGTCGACCGGCTTGCCGTCCTGGTAGGCGCGCACGAACGTGAAATCGAGGCCCCAACGCGGATAGCAGAAGTTGTCCGGATCGCCGCCGAAGTGAGCCACCTGGCCATGCGGCGCGCAGACGAGGCGAAGGTCGTCGAAGATCTTGAAGCTGTAGAGCTGGTACATGCCGCCCTGGTAGAGGGCGATGACCTGATGCATGTGCGACGGATCCTGCGCCTTTGCGTGATCCAACACCTGCTGTTGCCCCAGCTCGTTGACCTGCTTGGTCACGTCCTGCTGACGGACCATCTGCGACATCACGAAGCCCGGCAGCTTGACCTCGGCTTCGTAGGCGCCGGCATAGAAGCCGTCCTTCAGCCAGTCATTCGCGCCTTGCACCGCGACAACGGCATCGCGCGCGCAGTGATGATTGGTCATCACGAGCCCGAACGGGCTCACGAACGACGCGGAGCAGAAGAAGCGGATCTCGCCCTTGTCGTCCTTGCTGCCAAATCGCAGCGATGAGAGCCGCGCGTGGTCGAGCCAGCTTTGGTCAGGCTTCCAGTCGTAGGCCTGCTGGAACCAACCGAGCGGCGCATTCTCGAAGGTCCACATGCGCCCGAGCTCCTTGTGCTCTTGGGCGACGAGCGCGGACGAGAACAGCGCGGAAAGTGCGAACGCGAACGTGCGGAGGGTCTTCTGCATGGCTTCGTTGGGTTCCTCGGATACGAGCGGCCGAGTCTACGAAGCCTGCGCGCAGCCTGCGAACCGCTGCGCGCGCTTTTCGAGCGATCGATCAGGCTTGGCGCATCGCAAAGCGACGCGCGGCGCCGCGCATCGCTTCCGCACGCTGTTGCCAAGCGCCCTGCATCCGCATGCCAGGTTGCATGCGCAAGCCAACTCGCGCACCTGGGGCCTTCTGTTGCATGCCTTGGCCGCGCATCGCAGCCATGCGCCGCATGGCGACCATTTGGCGCGCCATGACACCTCGGCCGCCGTTGTTGGCATCGCCGCGGCCGCGAGTGCCAGGCTTGCGGTCGCCGCGAGCGCCAGGCTTGCGGTCGCCGCGCTCCTGCTGGC
>CAIYFF010000277.1 GCA_903925435.1 uncultured Planctomycetota bacterium
GCTCGGCCATGCGACCAACGGGACCAGTAGCTGCGCCACGGATTGAACGTTCGCGATGCGCCATTGCGCTCGTCCGCGGGGCGCATGCCGAAGATCGCGCGAATCATGTTGCGTCGATCCGCTCGCAGAGCCGCGAGCACATCCGACCCGAACACCGCTTCGACATGCGCATCGCGTTCTGGCTCGCGCGTCAGGAAATGCAGCGCGTGGAACTCGGTGGTCGCAAATCCACTACCGCTGCGCGACGACTGCCGCACGATCGTCCGCCCCTTCCTGGGATCCATGCGCGACCGCAGCCAATCGCCGAGTTCGCGTTCGCCTTCTTGCGACAGAGCGCGGCGCTGATCGAGCGGCACGCAGCGCCGGTTGTAGTCGAGGATTCGCTTGCTCGTCTCCACCGCGACGGACTCGGTGATGAACCGAAACCACATGTACGGCCCGCGGAACAGCGTGCCTTCATCGAGACGCAGCGCGCGCAGGCGCTTCTTGTCCTTGCGCGTGTGGCCCAGATGCGACAGCCGCAAGTTCTCCAGCGACAGATTGGCGAGCAACTGCTGCGTCGTCTTGACGTCGCTCTCATGCAGCAGCGCGCCGCCGAGGAAGTGGAGATAGAGCAGCGCCACGCGACTCGCGAGTTGCTCCTGCCGCGCGTCGAAGTTGCGCACGTCGACGGGCACGCCTGCGCGAGCGCCTTCGAGTTGGCTCGCAAGCAAGTCAGCGCCGCCCTCCGCTGCAACGTCCGCAATCGTGCGGCTCGCCAAGAACTCCACGTCTTGCCGCTCGTGCCTCTGCTTCTGCAACCCGAGCAGCGCGACGAAGTGCGCCTCGCTCGTCATTCGGAACGTCTCGCTTGCTTCGCCAGCGATGCGCTTCAACCACCATCCCGTGACGAGGAACACCGAGCACACGCTGCCGAGCAAAAGCAGCGGGAGCCCAACCACCTTCGACAGGCAGTTCTCTTCCCAGAACACGCTGAGCACCGAGAACAGGCCGCCAAACAACAGCAGACGCACGGCGGGCCGCTGGCTCGCCTTCACCATCGCAGTGGCGACGCGATCGAGGATCTGCGGGCCCGTGACGATTCCGTGCAGGTCCGCATAGAACTGCAGCCGATCCTGCCAACGCATCAGCCAATCGGCGATGCGATGCGCGAGCGCGGCGACCCGTTCTTCTTGGGTTTGCCACCCACGATCGATGCGGAACGACGACAACAGCGGAAGCCAGGCAAACGGCGGCGCGCTGGCCACGCGAACGATGCGGTCGATCGCGCGCACTTCCGATGGCCGCAGCAACCGCGCGACATCGTCAGGTCGCAGCGCCCACAAAAACTCACACGCGTCATCGACTGCGATCTCGCGCACCGGCGGCATTGGCATCGCGCCGGACCAAGCGCCCGTTTGCGCGTTCGCTCGCTGGACCGCGTCCGCGATCGCGTGCTTCAGCGCGAGGACACCTGCATCGAACGGCATCGACTCCAGCTCGATCTGTTCGTGCCGCAACGCGGCGTGCACGAGTTCTCGCCGCGGATCGACGTCGAGGCGCGCGCTCTCGGGCGCTCCCAAGAACACGAACGTGCGGTCAAGCAACGGGCGGAACTTGCGCACCGCCCCATCCATTCCGCGCACCAGCAACAGCACCAATCGAACGAGGCGCAGCAGCGGACGCAGCATCTGCACCGTGCGCGCAGCCTGTGTGATGCGAAAGAACCGGAGCACGCGCAGCGCCAGCGCATCGCTTGCGCCGCCGGGGATCGCGGGCGCTGGCAGCAAGAACAACACGGCCGGGATCGCGGGCACGAGGTCCGTCAGCGCATTGCGCAAGAACCAGGATCCGCGCCGCGGGGCGAGCGCCCACTTGAGCGCGAACTCAGCGACGAACCAGCAGCCGGCGGTGGCATCGAGCGCATTGGTCCAGAGCAGCGCCGACTCGGGCATGCTTGGCGCGGCCTGCGCCGCGAGCGATCCCAACACGACGAACAGCAGCAGGAAGCTCGTCGTCTCCATCGCCGCCAATCCACGCGGCGTCAGCACATGCGCGAGTCGAGCCTGCAGCTGCAGGTCATCGGCAGCGCGCATGGCGCGCGTGGCGCGACGACGAATGCGGGGGTCGCGCAGGCGAAGGTCAATCTCCTGCAGCATCGCGCCCTGGCTTCGCAGCAGACAGGCGTCGGCCGCCGCATCGGTGCCGAACTCCGCGGTCTGGTGCGCTGCCCAGCGCTCGTCCGCTTCGCGCACCAATGCCTCCGCGTCTGCGATCGACCGTGCGCGCCGATCGCGCTCGGCAGCAAAGCCGCGCGCCGTGTCGACATGGCCCTCCGACTCGAGCGCAGCGGTTGCCTCCGCCAACTCGAACAGGGCATCGACCTCTTCTGTTGGCGCTGCAGCGGCATTGCGCGCGCGCAAGGCTGCAAGCGCGCACCGCGCGTCGGCAAGTTCTTGCGAAGGCCATCCAATCCTCGCACCGCGACGGAGCAGCCATCGCAGTTCCGCGTCGGCGAACTCGCCCGCAAGCGCGGGAGACTGCGCCGCATCGCAGCGCGCGCGGCGCAATTCGCCTACGAGATCCGGCGACGGCACATTGCCGTGCAGCAGTTCGCGCAGGCGCGCAAGGGAAGCAGTCGATTCGGAAGTCACGCCGTGGCCGATGCGCAAGCGCCGCGGTCGCGGCGCGCGCACGAGCATAGCCGCGCAACGCGCCGCTTCGTCACCAGGGCTTCTGGTAGACCGTGCTGTAGACCGGATGCGTCCCCTTGTCGACGAACCGGATGCGCTGCACGTTGCCGAGCCCATCGTCTGCCACGATTTCGACGCGCACGATCATCCCGCTCGCCTCTGCCAAGACGATCTCCGCGCGGCGCAGATGGAAGCCAGCGCGCTCAGGGCCGCCCGTCGCCTGGACGTGCACGAGCGCATTTCCGCCTTGGTCCTTCGAACGACCGACTGTCTTGAGTTGGAAGTTCTCCGGGAGCTTCGACACAAAGCCGTGCATGTCGAGGAAGCCGAGGTCGATCGCATTGCCGATGCCGCGCAGCAACGACGGAGCCTCGTCGAGCGGCCCTTCGCGCCGCACGGCATCGCCGTCCGTGCGCAACGCATCGAACCAGCAGTTTTGGCCGTCACAGCCGAACTGCATCGACGAAAAGCGCAGCGGTCCGATTTCGAGCGCGCCAGACATCAGGAACTTGCGGCCTGGACGCATGGTCAGCATCAGCTCTTGCTTCGAGCTCTCTCCTGCGCCGGCCAAGTCCTCGAGTTCGACCGCAAACCTGCGATCCACGCATTCTCCGAGAACTTCGGCGGCACGCTGCACCGACGCATGTGCTTCGGGCAGCGAGGACGGCAGCATCACCGGCCAAAGCAGCAGACCCGCGAGCAACGATGCGGCGAGCACGAGCGGGAAGCGATGCGGGCGTCGCTGCGGGCGCGCCCAACTCAGCGGCATCGCCCGCTTCTCGTCGAGGCGCGCGAAGATCGCTTCGATCGAACGCTCGTTCGCATCGGCGGATGTCTTCGACGCCCGCAGAAGGCCATCAACAAAATGCTGCCGCGCAGCCCATTCGACCGCGTTGGGATCCTGGGGGGACGGAGCGTCTCCACCTTGAAAGTCAGTGTCTTCGTGGTGCATGGCCAGGGTGTGAGGTCCTGGGTTTCCTGGCTTGCGCCAGGGTGAGAGGGCCTCCGGCGAAGCCGGGGGCGAGAGGTTTCGGTAGGGAGATGAGGGTTAGGCTTCCTCGCCCATCAGTTGCGGGAACTCGGACATCCGCATCTCCATATCCCGCAGCAGCGCAGCACGGCCCCGCTGCAGGTGTTTCTTGACTGCCTCGAGGCCAAGTCCCATTCGCGTCGCGATCTGGGCGCACGGCATCTCTTGCTCGTAGTGCAGGTCGATCACTTGCCGCTGCAACTCGGTGAGGCGCGTCAGGCCAAATCGCAGCGCATCAACCTTCTGCTCGAAGGTGTCGCCCGTTGCTTGGTCGAGCCGATCGAACTGCTGCTCCAGCGCCTGCAGGTCCTTGGATTCGACGTAGGCGACCTTGGAACGGCTTTGCTTGCGCCGATGGTTCCACGCCAGCCGGCTCGCGATGCCGCGCACCCATGGGCCGAATGGCATCGTGCGGTCGTAGCGTTCGAGGTTGGCCCACGCGACGAGGAAGGCCTCCTGCACGAGGTCCTCCGCGATCGCCGCGTTGCGCACGGCGGAAAGGAGTAGGGCGCGCACCGGTCCAATGTGCTCGCGCACGAGGACTTCGAATAGGTTCTTTGAATCCACGATAGACGCGCGAATAAGTGCGCGTGGGAATCTACTTCGATTATGCGAGCGTGCAGGACGCGGGAAACCCCCTCGCAATGCCCATGGCATGAAGCGCCTCTGCCACATCGCATGGGCCGCACGCTGCTCCGCACATCCAGTGACGGCGCAACGCATGCCAAGCTCGATTCCTGCCGGATCTAGTACGGCCTAGCGCACCGCGAATGCGCGCGGACAGCGATCCCGCTACGAACTCGTGACCTGCGTCGCCACGCATTTGCGACGCAAAAATTTGAACTGGCGATGCGCTCCAACGCGAACTCAGCGACCGAGCGCCGCGAGCGCCTTCTGCACCGCCTCGTCCTTGCCGCACTCGCTCTTCTGCATGCCCTTGCGCACGAGGAACTCGACGCCGCCTTCGGCTGCCTTGCGGCCGACGAAGATCTGCACCGGGATGCCGATCAGTTCGAGGTCCTTGAACTTCGCGCCCGGTGACAACGCGCGGTCGTCGATGCACACATCGACGCCCTTCTGCTGCAACTGCGCAACGATGTCCTCGGCGAGCGCGATCTGCTCGTCGCGCTTGGGGTCGAGCATCGCGACGACGCACTCGAACGGCGCGATCGACGCAGGCCACACGATGCCCTTGTCATCGTGGTGTTGCTCGACAGCGGACGCCGGCGTGCGCGACACGCCGATTCCGTAGCAGCCCATCACGAACGGCTGCGGCTTGCCGCCCTGGTCCATGAACGTCGCGGCCATCGCCTTCGAGTACTTGGTGCCGAGCTTGAAGATGTGGCCGACCTCGATGCCGCGCGCCTGCTGCAGCGGCTTGCCCGAGACCGGGCAGCCTTCGCCCGCGCGCGCGGTGCGGAGGTCCTTGAACGACGGCATGCGGCAGTCGCGGCCGAGGTTGACGTCGAGGCAGTGGAAGCCCGTCTCGTTGCCGCCGCACAGCAGGTTCGTGCGGTCCTTCAGCGACTCGTCGGCCATCAGCGGGATCGAGTCCGGCAGCCCCACCGGACCGGCGAAGCCGACATCCGCGCCCGTCGCGGCCTTGATCTCCTCTTCGGTCGCAAGGCGCACCGTCAGCGCGTCGACGCTGTTGGCGAGCTTGACCTCGTTGATCTCGAGATCGCCGCGCATCATCACGGCGACGATCTTGGACTTGTCCTTCCACGTGACGTGGTAGAGC
>CAIYFF010000278.1 GCA_903925435.1 uncultured Planctomycetota bacterium
CGTGTCGGCGGGCTACGACGTCGTCGACATCAACTTCGGCTGCCCGGTCAACAAGGTGCTCGGCCGCTGTCGCGGCGGCTACTTGCTGCAACATCCAGACGATGCGCTCGCGCTCGTTGACGCGGTGTTGCAAGCAGTGGCAGGCGACGCGCCGGTCACGGTCAAGATGCGCCGCGGCTACGACGACTCCGCGGACTCGGAGCGTCGCTTCTTCGAGATCTTCGAAGGCGCGTTTGCGCGCGGAGTCGCAGCGATCACGGTGCATCCGCGCACCGTCGTGCAGAAGTACGTCGGCCCGAGTCGGTGGGAGTTCTTGGCGAAGGCCAAGCGCGCAGCCGGCGATCGCGTCGTGCTCGGCAGCGGCGACTTGTTCTCGCCGTTCGATGTCGTGCGCATGCTGCGCGAGACCGGCGTCGATGGCGTCACGGTCGCGCGCGGGTGCATCGGCAACCCATTCGTGTTCGGCCAAGTGCGCGACTTGCTTCTGGGCAAAGAGCCGATGCGTCCGTCGCCGCGCAGCATCCATCGCGCGCTGTTGCGGCACATCGAACTTGCGCAAGAGCACTACGGCGCGCGCTGGCTATCGTCGGTGCGCACGCATGCGATCAAGTATGCGCAATACCACGACGCAGCGGTCGCCGCGCGCGACACGATGGTGCGATCGCGCGACGAAGCGGCGTTGCGCGAAGCGATCGACGCGCTCTTCTTGCGGCGCCCTGACGTCGACGAGTCGCGGCCGTTGTCGCCGCACGACGCGGTTGTGCCCGCGATGTCGATGGCCGAAGAGCAGTAGTTGACCCCTAGACCCCTGTGAACCACTTCCAACCGTCTTCGCTGCCTGACGAGGGCTCCGGCTGCCTCTACTTGTTCCAGTTGGTGGACCGCGCGGTCCCCGACTACTTCGCGCCGGACAAGCGGATCACCGTCGCGCGCGCGCCGGGTCGCATCGACGTGATGGGCGGCATCGCCGAGTACTCGGGCTCGCTCGTGCTGCAGTTGCCGACGTCGGAGGCTGCGTGCGTGGCGGTGCAAGATCGCGACGACGAACTGGTCTGCGTGTGGTCGCCGACGCGCGACGACACGCGTTCGCAGATCGTCAAGTGGGGCATGCGCGACCTCGGCTTGCGCGATCAACGCACCGACCTCGAGGTGGCGGGCATGCTGCTGCGCGCGGATCCGCGCGATCGTTGGACGTGCTACGTGCTCGGCGCGTTGTTGATGCTCGCGGAAGCGCGTGGCCTGCGCATCAAACGCGGGCTTGCGATCTTGCTGCGCAGCGACGTTCCTGAAGGCAAAGGCATCGGCGCATCGTCGGCGATCACGGTCGCGACGTTGCGCGCGCTGGCGGAGCACTACGGCATCGAGTTGACGGGCCAAGAAATCGCGCTCTTGTGCGAACGCGTCGAGCGCGAAATCGCGCGCGCGCAGTGCAGCGTCGCGGATGCGATGACGGCTGTGTTCGGCAAGTCGGACGAACTGACCGCGCTGCGATGCCAGCCATGCGCGCACGAAGGCAGCATCGCGCTGCCCGAAGACATGGAGATCGTCGGCATCGACAGCGGCCTTCAGCATGCGGCGACGGACAGCACCTACCTCGACGTGCGCGCTGCCGCGGCGATGGGCGCGCGCATGCTGCTCGACGTTCGCGGCGTGAAGGTGCACGACTCAGGCAACGGCCGTTGGGGCGAAGACGATCCGTGGCGCGGCTATCTCGCCAACTGCGCGGCGATGGAGTTCCGCGATCGCTTCGATGCCGCGCTGCCCGCGTCGATGCTCGGCGCCGAGTTTGCGCAGCGATTTGGCGGCCATGCCGATGTGCATGCTGCCGTCGATGCGCAGCGGCGTTATCCCGTTCGCGCCGCGACGCGGCATCCGATCGAGGAGAATGAGCGCGTCGAACGCTTTCGCGCGATCCTGCAGCAAGGCGGTCCGATCGCCGAGAACGACCGCATCGATCTCGGCGAGTTGATGTTTGCGTCGCATCGCAGTTACACCGCGTGCGGCCTCGGCCATGCGCGCACCGACTACATCTTGGAGCAAGCGCGAATCCGCCGTGAGAAGGGCGGAATGCTCTACGGCGCGCGCGTGACCGGCAGGGGCTCTGGCGGCGCCGTCGCATTGCTCGGCAAGCGCGTGCACGTTTGGCACGAGGCGCTGCGCATCAAGAAGGCGCTGCTCGAAGCAACCGGCCACTCCGCGACGATCTTTCGCTACTCGTCGCACGGGTCGCTGCCGTTCGGCGTGATCCAACTCGCGCCCAAGGCATGAGCCGCTGCTGCGCGGCGCAATGTGCATGCGCAGCGATGGGGGAGACAAGAGGCGAAGCCCTGCTAGGTTCGCATCCGTGAACGAGAACGACGAAGCGATGCAGAGCGAGCAGGCGAGCGCGCCAAAGCGGGCGCCGCGCCGTTCGCGGCCGCTGCTGTCGCGGCCGTTCTTGCTCGTCGCTGCGTTTGCGAGCGCGTTGTTGTCTGTCGGCATGCATCAGGCTGCGCCAGCGCTCGCCGCCGCAGTCGAGCAGCGTTTGATCCAAGGCCCGGGCCGCAACACCGTCGCACAACGTGGCGCCGGCGGGATCGAAGGTGCTTTGCATGACGACGTGCGGCGGCTTGCGATGGGACTCGATCGCGCTTCGCGCAGCACGGCGCCGATGCAGCGCCTCATGCCGCTCGATGATCAGCGCGTCGCCATTCCGCAGGATCTCGCGCTGTACGCTGCCGAGGTCGAGCAGTTCGCGCGCGAGCCCTTCGTGGAGCCATCGGCGCGCGATGCCCTGGTCCGTCATGGCTATCCCGCAGCGGTGGCCGGCGTCGCGTGGCTGCAAGAGCAGGACTACGGCGACCCGCGTGCTTGCGCGTCCGCATGCCGCGTGCACGAGCTGTTGGCTGCGAGCACCGGCGTCGAAGGCCTTGTGCTCGACGAACCGCTCGCCGATCCCGACGAATCGGTCGTCCGCCGCTTCCGTGCTGCCGCCGTCGCGTGGCGCCGCGTGCTCGAGCGCCATGCCCGCGACGAATCGGCGTTTCTCAACCTTGTCGCGCTGACCCGTCGCGCGCGCCCGGTCGAGAAGAAGGACTAGCACGCGCCCTTGCCTAGTCGACGTGTCGCGCTAGAGTCCCCCGACCCCTGCGAGGCTTCGGCCTCGCGATCGTCGGAAGCTCAGTCGGAGCGTAGCGCAGCCTGGTAGCGCACCTGCATGGGGTGCAGGGGGTCGCAAGTTCAAATCTTGTCGCTCCGACCATTCTCTCGATCCTGCTGGCGAGCTCTGGCTCCATCGGCCGCGGACCCGGGATTCCCCGACCATGACCAAGCCCGCAGTCTTCTCGATGCCATTCTCGCGCATCTACCCGCTCTACATCCAAAAGGCGGAGCGCAAGGGCCGCACGCGCGAAGAGGTTGACCAAATCCCTGTGCTGGCTCACCGGCCATGACGCGCAGAGCTTGCAGCACGCGATCGATGCGCACACCGGAGTGCAGCGGTCCTCGCGGTTGCGTAGGACCGACATCAACTGAACCCATCCGGTTGGCGCGGCGAGCGGATGTCCCTACGCTCTTTCCCTTCGCCCAATTGCTGAGAAGGTCAGGAGGTAGCTCACCATGCCCATGCCTAGTTCTACTCCCGCCAACACTTCATGGTGGAAGCCGACGCCGGACACAATCGCGGCATATCTGTCCATTGACGAGGCCAAGCGGTTGCTCGCTGGTGCGTCCTTGCAGGCTCCAGACGATTGGCAGCGACGCGCCCGAGTGACCCTGGGTGAACGCCTGGGGCGGTTGTTTACCGGCGTCGCGCGCACGACGTTGAGCATCGCGTCCCTGGGCCTGTCCGAAGTCATGTACCGTCTGAGCCAGCCGGGTGCGCTTGCGGCCGCGCCGCGCGTGCCGCCGCTGGATCTCGTGGTTGGACCCAACGAGGCCGCGGTGTTGATCGTCGATGGAGCGGTCGCGGAGATCATGACGGCGTCGCGCGCGCAGACGCATGACTTCTGGGATCGGCTGAGCGGGATCGTCTCCCGCGGGCCGCACCTCGAAGTGGTCATGGTCGATCTTGCCCCGTCACGCCTGACCATGCCGATCACGTTGCAGGTCGGCCGCGAGGACCTGCCTTGCGAGGTCGACGGGGAGGTCGCCTTCTCCCGCCCGTTGCTCGAGAAGTCGCTGGCCTTGCTCAGTCGCGTGCGAACCCTTCGCCAGGCGGATCTCAATGCGCAGGCCGCATCGGAAGGCAAGTCCACCTTTGCCACGGTGACAACGCTTGCGGATGCGCTCCAACGCAGGCTGCAGGCCAAGTCGGCCGCATTCCAGTGCGCGCGCGGTGTCGCGTCGGCGTTGCGCAGCGATGCTGCGACTCTCACAGCGGCCCAAGACGAGGTCGCGCAGTTCCTCAACCAGGAGCTCTTTGCCTTTGGTCTCGCGGTGCAGCGCTGCCACCTGCTCGTCGGCCGTTCAGCGGCTGAGGATCTGGAGATTGCCCGGCACAAGTCGGAGATCGAGCAAGCGCGCCGGTCCATGGAGGCCGACATCGAGCGCATCGAGATGCGCCGTCGGCAAGAGCTCGAACACGAGCGCCTGCAGATCGAGTTGGAGCAAAAACTCGAACAAGGCGCTGGGCAGGCGCGATTGGGCCAAGCCAACGAGGGGCATCGCTTTGGCCTCGCTCGCATGGTCCTGCAGAACGACGCCGATCTCGCCGTGATCGAGCGTGATGGTTTTGCGAAGCGCCGTGAGTCCGAACGACTGCAAGAACAACTCGACGCGCAGCAGGCGCAGATGCTGCAGTCGCAGGCGCACACTGCGGATCTGCAACGGCAGCTCGCGGGCGCGCAGAACGAACTCGAAGTCCAGCGCATCAAGATGCAGATCGAGACCGAGCGGCTGAAGCTCGCGGGCCTCGCGCAGGAGCAGAACCTGACCAATCTCCGGCGCATCAAGGAGATCGAGCGCGAGGACGCGTTGGCTCGCAG
>CAIYFF010000279.1 GCA_903925435.1 uncultured Planctomycetota bacterium
CGCATCGCCGCCGAGAACATGGCCGTCAACACGCCGATCCAAGGCGCTGCGGCGGACATCGTGAAGCGCGCAATGCTGTCGGTGCACAGCGAGCTGGCAAAGCGCGGGTTCAAGGCGCGCCTGCTGCTCCAGGTGCACGACGAACTCGTGCTCGACGTGCCCGACGAGGAGCTCGTCGAAGTGAAGCTACTCGTTCGCGACTGCATGCGATCCGCCGCGAACCTCGTCGTGCCGCTCGACGTCGCGATCGGCACGGGCCCGAGCTGGCTCGACGCGCACTGACGCGCATCGCTGCGCGCGGTCAGTTGCCGCGCGACAGCAAGTAGGCGAGCAGGTCCATCAACTCCGCCTCGCTGCAGCGGTCGACGAGGCCCTGCGGCATCACCGACAGCTTGGCGGGCTCTACGCGAGCGACCTCTCCATCCGCCACGCGCACGACTGCGGCGTCCGCGGTCGCGGTCACGACTTCGTGCACGATGGAGCCGCCGTCCTCGCGGCGACTCACGCGGCCGAACACGGTCGAGCCGTCCTTCTTCGTGAGCACCGCGCCTGCGAACTGGTCACTCACGACCTTGCTCGGCTCGAGGATGGCCTCGAGCACGTCGTCTGCCGAGAACCTGTTGCCGAGGCTCGTGAGATCGGGCCCGACGTCCTTGCCCTCGCCCGAGAACTGATGGCAACCCGCGCACCCCGTTGCGTAGAAGAGGTTGCGGCCGTTCTGCAGATCGCGATCGCGCTGCAGTTGCGTCCGTGCGATCGCCTTCGCTTCGTCGAGTTGCCAACGTCGGCCAGGGCCCTTGGGCTGAGTTGCGACGAACGGCTTCGGCTCCGCGCGCGCCTTTCCTACCGCGTCCGCGAGTTGCGCCTTCTCCGCATCGCTGCAGTTGTCATAGGCGTCTTCGACGATTCGCTTGCAGAAGCCTTGGTAGCTCGCGCCGCCCTTCTGCTTCTTGGCTTCCGCCATGAACGCGAAGTAGGCCTCGCGCTGCTCCATCGTCCATCCAGCCTTCACGTTGCGCAGCGCATACGCGATCGCGATCTGCTGCGCAGGCGGCATCGCAGCGAGCATCGTCGCGATGGCTCCGCCGTAGTTCTTGTTGCGCTGCGCGATCTCGGCCCATGCAGGCGGCGTAGAAGGGCGCATCGGCGTCAGCATCGGCAGCGCGCGATCGAGCAGTCCCTTCGCGTCGACGTGCGCGAGCAGGCCGATCAGCAACTGGTCTTCGCGATCGTCGCCCGAGGGGAACTTGGGCAACAACAGATCGGCAACGCGTTCGCGCTGCGAAGGATTCGTTGGCGAAAGGCGCATCAGCGCCAACTCATGCGCGCGCAACCACGCGATGCGCTGCGATCCCGACAACGCGCCGCTATCGATCAACGACAGCGCGACGAGCACGGGCTCCAGGTCCTCGTTGCCCCCGCAACGGCACAACGCGATCAGCGCGTTGAGTTGCCTCCACGGGTGGGAGCGCTCGGCAAGCGCGCGCTCGCGCCATTGCGCAACGGGCTGCGACTCCACGGCAACGCGCGCGGCGTGGCGCAGCGCCGCATCCTCATCGCCGAGCAGCGGCCACGCAGCGTCGATTGCGCGCTCGTCTTGCTTGCCATGGAACACCTCGAGCCGCAGTCGCTCGATGCGCGCGATGGACTGCGGCAACGCCTTCACGCTCGCCTTGCCGGACTCGTGCGAAAGGCGATAGAGCCGCGACGGCAAGCCGCGGCCGCCGGTGAGCACGTAGACGATGCCCGGTTCCGGTCGACGACCGCTTCCGTCAACGGCAGCGGCACTCCACTCGCAAACGGCTGCGCGCGGCCTTGCAACATCGCGCCGTTCTCGTGCAGCGCGACTGCGTAGGCCGTGCCAAACGTCCAATCGAGCGCGAGCGCGCCGTTGCCGAACGCAACCACGCCAGTCGGCGACCCAGGCCCGATGTCGCACACCGCAGGCAGCGTGTCGGGGAGGTCTGCCCCCCACTTTTTCGATCCAGTGCGCCAGCCGTAGTCGACGCCAGAGAGCACTTGGAGGATGCGCGTTGGGCGATACCACGGCATGCCCATGTCCCACTCCATGTCGGCGTCGAACGTCACGACGTCGCCCGACGGCAACACCGTGAGGTCGTACGCATTGCGGAAGCCGCAGCACAACATCTCCCATTCCTTGCCATCCTTGTCGACACGGCAGACATAGCCGCCGGGCGCCTTGATGCCGACCGCGTGGCCATTGGGATCGTTGATACCGGGCACGAGCACGTCTTCGACGAACGGCCGCGTGACGCGACTGCGCGACAGTTCCGGCGGCAGCACGTGGTTGCCGCACAACACGAGCAGATGCTCACCGTCCGGCGCGATCTCGACCGCGTGGGGACCATGCTCGCCATCGCCATCGAGTGCGCGCAGCAGTTCTGCATGGTCGAGCGCGCCATCGCCGTCGCGATCCGTGAGCCGATGAAGGCCCGGCTTGCCATGGTTGACGACTGCGTAGAGCGCGCCGAACGCGAAGCACAGCCCTTGGCATCCGGGAAGGTCGATGTCGACGCGCTCGATCGTGGTCTCCGCTTGGCCGAGCACGCCAGCGGGAGTGATGCGATAGAGGCCGCGCTGTTGATCGCTCGCATAGAGGCGGCCCTGCGGATCCGCGCACATGCAGACCCAACTGCCGAATGCGCGCGGCACGGCGACCAGGCGCTCGGCAGTCCAACCCTGCGGCACGGCGATGTCCTTGGTTGGCTCCGGCTTCTGCGGCGCTGCGGGATCGAGGTCGATCGTGAATGCGTCGGCCGCCAGCGAGCTTGCCCATGGCCCTTCGCCGAGCGCGCAAATCACAGTCGCGGAGCTCCACTTCGCGTCGTCGAAGCCAGCGCGATCCCAGCCATCGGGATCGTCCGAGCCAACACGCCACGCAGCGTCCGTCGCGACCACGCCATTGGCAGAGCCTGCGCGCCACGCGAGCTGCGCGCAAAGCCCGGCCGGCCCGCCGTCATTCCATGCGTGCACCGCGATCGCGTTGTTGCCCACGCGCAGCAACTTGGTCACGTCGATGCGACGCGGCGACTCCCACGACGCGCTCTCGCCAACCTTCTCGCCGTTGACATAGACGCGGAAGTTGTTGTCCGCGCTGATGTGCAACACAGCCGACTTGGGCGCTTCATCCAGCGCGATCTCGCGGCGGAAGAACAGTTCCTCGTCCGATCCAGCGCTCGCGTCCCAGATCCAGTTCGGCGCAACCGCTGCGCTCTGCGCGATCGGCGCGCCCGTGACCGCGACTTCCGACTTCGGCAATCGTGTCAGCACGAGGTCCTTGTACTGCGCGGTCATCGCGGCGCCCGAATGCACTTGCAGCGCGAGGATGCCGCTGCGCGCAAGCTTGCCGCTGTCGTCGACAAGCTCGATCGCGAGCGCGCCGTCGACGAAGTGCTGCACCGTCGTGCCGCGCGCGACGATGCGCATCGCATGCCACTTCGCGAGGTCGGTCGCGCCGGGCTTGCTGTCGGATAGCACGCGCTTCTGGCCGTTCGCATCGACATGCATGCGCTGACCGCTCGTGATCAGGATCCCGCGGCCGCCTTCTTCGTAGAGCATGCCGAAGTAGCCGGGCGCCCCGTGCGCATCGCATTGCGGGCCAGCCACTGCGAATCCGTCGCGCGACAACCGTCGGCTTCGGTACTGCACCCCGCTGTTGTTGTCGCCTTCGACGCGCACCGAATAGGTGAGCTCGAAGTCTGACGTCTCCTCGCCCTTCCAGATCAGGAACGTGTTCTGCGGCAGCGTCCCGTCCGAGCGTCCGGTGATGCAACCGTTCTCGACGGACCAGACCTTGGGATCTCCGTCCCAACCTGAGAGCGACACGCCGTCGAAGATCCGCTCGGGCGGAGACTGCGCAGCGGCGAGAGCCGATACGACGAGCGACGCGAACACACCGATGCCAACGGAGAGAGGTGGGCGCATCGCAACAGTGTCGCAGAGCGACAGGGCGACCGCACGGCGATGCTGGTCGCGGAATGTCAACTTCTGCCGGTGCGCCGCGCAGCCCCGTTCCGTTGCCGTGAGCCGCATGCGATAGGCTTTGACATGATGCTCCCGCTCCTCGTTGTGGTTCTCGCTGGCGCGCTCCAACCTGCGAACGCGCCCGACACGTTCTGGGTGCTCGCGGCAAACCACCAAAAGGACGACAAGCCCGAACCGATTCGCGGCGCGCTGCTTGGCGAGGACGCGACGCACTACCATGTGCGCGTCGAAGGCGGTGAGTTGTGGATCGAGAAGGCCCTCGTGCAGCGCGTCGAGAAGGACGAACTGACGGCCGAGGCGATCCAGCAAAAGGAGCAGCAAAAGCGCGATGCAGCGAAGGCCATCGAGGCCTCGGAGCCTGCAAGTGAGCTCAAGAACGAAGCAGTGGCAGCGGAAGCAGCGGCAGCGAAGAAGGAGCCCGCGGTCGAGCCTACGCCTGCAGCGCAACCCGAGGCGAGCGCCACCACCAACGACGTCGCACCTCGTTACGACCCGGTTCTACATCGGATGACCAACGCCGAGCTGGCCAGGGCGAGCGAACGACTCGTCGAACTGCGCGAGGCCTACCGCGCGACGCGCTCGCCGATGCTGCGCAAAGAACTGCGCCGCGCGCGCCGCGACCGCTGATCGCGGTCGACCGCGATCAATAGGCCTTGGCCTTCGCGCGGAGCAGCACGTCGTCCACCAATGCAGCGAACGACGCCGCGGCGCCGCCTAGGCCGACGTTGCCGCGCATGCGCAAACGCATGCCGTCTTCGTCGCAGGTGATCGACCACGACATCGATCCAAGCGCCTTCGCAAACGCCTCTGGCTCGGGAAGGTCCACGCTGGAGAAGCCGAGCTCTTCTTGGTTGTCGTCGATCAGCGGGAACAACCGGGCCTCCGCCGTGCGCCAGTAACGCTCGCAGAAGCGGCCCGGACGCAGGTGCACGAATGCCATGGCGCCTTCGTCCGCTAGCGCTGCAG
>CAIYFF010000280.1 GCA_903925435.1 uncultured Planctomycetota bacterium
GAACAGCACGCACTCGGCGACGTCCTCGGCGCACAGCGGCCGCGTGCCCGCGTAGACCGCGTCCGCGCGCGTCTCGTCGCCGCGGAAGCGCACGAGCGAGAACTCAGTCTCGACCATGCCTGGGTCGACGCTCGTCACGCGCACGTTGTGGCCTAGCGTCTCCATGCGGATTGCTTCGCAGATGGGCTGCAGCGCTCGCTTGCTGCCGCAGTAGACGCCACCGCCGACGTAGGCCTTGTGCCCTGCGATCGAGCCGATCACGACGATGTGGCCCGTCTTGCGCGCGACCATCTGCGGCAGCGCGAGGCGCGTGACCTCGAGCAGTCCGAGCACGTTGGTCTCGATCATCTCACGCCACGCTTCGCCGGTTCCGTCCGCGATCTTCTCGACGCCGCGCGCGAGGCCTGCGTTGTTGACGAGCACGTCGATGGGGCCGTTGGCCTCGACTGCTGCCTTCAAGAACGCGGCGACGCTTGCTTTGTCCGTCACGTCGAGCTGGCTTTGGAATGCGGACTGGCTGACTTCTCGCAGGCGCTCGTGGCGACGCGCTCCTAGCGACAGGCGGTCGCCTTGGGCTTCGAATGCGCGAGCGCAGGCTGCGCCGATGCCGGAGCTGGCTCCGGTGATCACGACGTGGCGGTTCATCGCCGCAGGATAGCGGCGCAGGTCAGCGCGAGAACAGCAGCAGCGCGATCTGGACGACTTGTTCGACGAGCGCGAGCGCTGCGATTACGAACACGAAGCGCTGCACGGACGCGGAGCCGCGGTTCACGGTCCACTTGCTGGCGAGGAAGCTGCCGGTCGCAGTCCCGACGGCAAGCGCGACTGCGGGGCCCCAAGCAATCACGGGCGGCTGCGACTCGAACAGCATCGGCGCGAGGACGAATCCCGTGAGGCTCGCGATCGAAGATGTGATCACGACGACGGACTTTGCGACGTTCGCCTCGACGAAGTCCTTGCTGTAGCTCGAGAGCAGGACGAGCGCGCAAAGGAAGCCCGTGCCGATCTGCGCAAAGCCCATGTGCACGCCGATCAAGAAGCATCCCGGCGCTCCGAGCGCCGCATGCACGCTCGCCGAAGCAGGTTTGCGCTTTGCGCGCGCTTGCTGCGCCAGCAGCGTGAGCAATACGCACGCGAGGTAGATGCGGAACAGCAGGTCGGGCGCCTTGAGCGCGAGCAAGTTGCCGGCGAACGCGCCTGGGATCGCAAACAGCGCGAGTCGCCACGCGCGCGCTGGCGCCACGACGCCGGCTCGCAAGAAGCCGAGCCATGCGAACAAGCCGACACCGACGGCGCCAAGTCGCGTGGTGGGGTTGGCCATCGAGAGCGGCAGGCCGCACGCGTATTGGAATGCCCACAGCGCGAACACGCCCGCGCCGCCCGCGATGTTGTTGATGAATCCCATCGCGACTCCGGCGGTGGTCGTGATGAGGATCGTGGCGAGTTCCATGCGGGGCGGAGGTTTGAACTCAGCTGCCGGTCGGCGGCAAGGACGCTCGCGGATCTATGCGATGACCGTCGTTGCGCACGAACGCGAACAGCGCTGCGAGTGCGAGCAGCGATGTCGCGGACGCGAGCAAGAACGCAACATTTGCTCCTTGCCGGTCCCACGTCCAACCGACGGCGATCGGCGCCAAGAACGCCGCGATTCCCTGCGCTGCGTGGTAGACGCCATAGGCCGATCCGCGGCGGTTCTTGCCCGCGAGGTCCGCGACGTAGCCACGTTCTGCGCCGTCGGCAAACGCTGCGTGCAATCCATGCAGCGCGAACAAGAGCCACATCCACGCGAGGTCGTCGGCGATCGCAAATGCGCCGAGCACGAGCGTCTGTGCTGTGAGGCCGAATGCGATCACGCGGCGGCGGCCAAGGCGGTCGGACAGCGCGCCCATCGGCGCCGCGAGGCCCGAGCGCACGACGTGGAGCACGGCCCACAAGAGTGGCAACTGCATCGTGCTTGCGCCGAGTTCGCTCGCGCGCGCGAGCAAGAACAGGTCGATGCCCGCGCCGAATGCGGCGAGCGCGACCACGAACAAGAACGGCACGAGCCGCTTCACATCGCCGCGTTCGCCGTTCTTCGCTTCGTTGGGATCGCGCGCGGTCTCGCGCACGAACAGCGCGATCGCTGCTACGCCGACGAGGCCCGGGATCAGTGCGAGCGCGAAGACCTCGCGATTCGTGAAGCCGAGTGCAATGAGCGCAAACGCGGCGAGGGAGCCCGCGAGCGCGCCGGCGTGGTCGAGCGCGCGCACGACGCCGAATGCGCGGCCGCGGATGCCGGGTTCCACCGAGTCGGCGAGCAACGCGTCGCGCGGCGCCTGGCGCAGGCCTTTGCCGACGCGGTCGGCGGTGCGCACGAGCACTGCGGACCATGGCGAAGTGGCGACGGCATAGAGCGGACGCAGCACGGCGGACAGCGAGTAGCCGAACAGGATCCAAGGCCGACGCCGCGCTTGCCGGTCCGAGATCCAGCCGCTCGCGAGCTTGAGCGCCGCGACGACGAGATCCGAGAGTCCCTGGAGCAGTCCGAGCGCGAGGTGCGAGCCGCCGAGCGACGCGAGGAACGCGGGCAGCAGCGGCACGATCATCTCGCCCGCGACGTCGGTGCAGAACGACACGACGCCGAGCGCCACGACGACGCGTGGCACGCGGCCTGTTGTCGTGCTGCTGCTTGGCGCGCCCGATGTCATCGGCGCCTCGCGAAACGCAGGCGCTGAAGCTCGCTCGGGGTTCTTGCCGATATGCGGCCCATGCGCATCCATGCCGCGTCTTGGTCCGTTCTTGCCTGCTTGGCTCTGACGTCGTGCGCGTCGATGACCGAAGGCAACTCTGCGCCTGCGTCGACCGCAGCCGTCATGGGCATCGATTGTCCGTTCTGCTTCACGATCGTCGAATGCATGCGGAACGGAGTGGGCGTTGAAGCAAGGACGCAGACCATTCGTTGCGAGCGTTGCTGCGACGAACTGATCTTCTCGATCGGCGCGGACCGCCAATTGCTCGTTGCAAGCAAGCGCGCCACGGAACCGATGCCGGCGCAGGCCTGCATGCCGACGCCGCCGCGCTGAACGCAGCGGCGTCCATGCATGCGCGCGCAGAGCGCGCGCATCGCGATCAACCGAGCAGGTGCTTGACGATCTCGCGCTCGGCGCAGAGTTCGTCGGTGGAGACCTTCGCCATCTTGTGCGAGTAGTCGTCCATGGCCATGCCCTTCACGATCTGCCAGTTGCCCTTGCCGTCCGTCGTGCACGGGAAGCTGGAGATCAGGCCCTCAGGCGTGCCGTAGCTGCCGTCGCTGAGCACGCAGAGCGCCGCGGTGTCGTCCTTCGACGTCACCGAGAACAGGCTGTGCGCGTGGTCGACCGCAGCTTGCGCGGCGGACAGCGCCGACGACTTGCCGCGCGCGTCGATGACGGCCTTGCCGCGTTCTTGCACGGTCTTGATGAACTCGGCCTTGAGCCAAGCATCATCGCCGATGACCTGCGCCGCAGGCTTGCCGCCGATCGTCGCGTTGTGCCAGTCGGGATACTGCGTGTTGCTGTGGTTGCCCCAGATCACGACGTTCTTGACGTTGGACCAGTGCGTCTTGGCGCGCAGCGCGAGCTGCGCCTTCGCGCGGTTCTGGTCGAGGCGCGTCATCGCGGTGAAGCGATCCGCGGGCACGCCCTTCGCATTCTTCATCGCGATGAGGCAGTTGGTGTTGCACGGGTTGCCGACGACGACGACGCGCACATCGGGGCCCGCGACTTCCGCGATCGCGCGGCCTTGGCCAACGAAGATCGGGCCGTTGTCGAGGATCAGGTCCTTGCGCTCCATGCCCTTGCCGCGCGGCTTGCTGCCGACCAGCATGCAAAGGTCCGCGTCCTTGAAC
>CAIYFF010000281.1 GCA_903925435.1 uncultured Planctomycetota bacterium
CTCGACGGTTGCGCACGCATGCGACGCGGGCCGCATCGACGGCGAGCTCGCGCGGCGATTCTTGGATCGCTGCTACTCCGCGCAGCCAGGCGACGGCGAAGGTTGCGTGTCGGTGGCCGACCACCTTCGCGAACTCGGCGACGATCGTCGCGCGATGGATTGGCTGGAGCACGCGACGCAGTTGGATCCGCCGCCTTCGCGCGGCTTGGAAAACCTCGGCATCCTGCTCGCGCACGACGGCAAGACGACTGCTGCGCGCGATCTGTGGATGCGCGGCTTGCAGATCGACGGGCATCCTGACTTCTTCGGGCACCTCGCGCGACTTGCGTTCTCCGAGGGCCGCGAGCACGACGCGTGGGACTTTGTCGTGCGCGGGCTTCGCCGCCTTCGCGAACGTGTCGCGCGTGCCGGCGAATGGGATGACGAAGATCGCGGCATTGGCGTGTTGCTCATGTATCTGAGCGAGCACCTCAACGAGCGCTCCTCGCCCGACGATGTGCACGAGTGCCTGCTCGACCTGCGCCTCATGCTCGACGGCGACAGCCGCGCGCATCTCGGCCTCTGCCTGCTCGCGTGCGATGAACTCGACGCAGCGAAGGAAGAGTTGGCGAGCGCAGTCGGCACCGATGCGCTGTCCGGCGATGCGCGCGATCGTGCGACGCGCGCGTTGCTTGGCCTTGAGGTCCCCGACTTCGAGCGGCGCTTTGCGAAGGCGGCGGAGCAGGCGCTCAAGCTCAAGAAGCCGCGCGAGTGCCTTGCCGAGTTCGATCACTTCGTCGATCTGCAGCCGACGTTCTGGCCCGCGCTCTACTTCTCGGGCATTGCGATGCATCGGCTCGGCGAGTCCGACTCTGCGCTCGACATGCTCGATGCCGCGCGACGCCTGTCGCCCGAGCAGCCAGAGGTGTTGCACCGGATGGCGTTGCTGTTCTCCGAGCGCGGCAACCCCAAGCGCGCGCTCGAACTGATGGACGAGGCGCTCGGCATCCGCGCCGACGCCGCTTCGCTCTACGCGACGCGTGCGCAGGTGCTTGCCGATCTCGGTCGCCGCGACGAGGCGCTCGCTTGCGTGGAGCAAGGCCTGCAGCGCAATCCGAGCGATCGCGAACTGCTTCGCATGCGGCAGCAGTTCGGCGCGTGAACGGGCGCTGCGCGGGGGATCCGTCGCCCTTTGTCGAGTTCTGGACCCGCGATGCGCGCGGTGGCACAGCGCTCGATGTCGCCTGCGGGCTAGGACGCCATGTCCGGTTGCTGTTGTCGCGCGGCGTTGCGGTGGTCGCGGTCGATCGCGACGAAGCGGCGCTGGATGCGATTGCAAACGAGCACGCCGATGCGGTTGCGAACGCGCGACTCGAACTCGTATCGGCCGACCTCGAGAACGCGTCGTGGCCTCTCGGCGATCGGCAGTTCGACTTCGTCGTCGTGACCAACTACCTGTGGCGCCCGTTGCTGCCGCGCGTGCTCGCCGCCGTCGCGCCGAACGGGACGCTGCTCTACGAGACCTTTCGCACTGGTCACGAGCGGTTTGGCAGGCCGAGCAATCCCGACTTCTTGCTGCAGCCCGGTGAGTTGCGCGCCGTCGTTGGAGACGCATTCGAGATCCTGCTGTTCGAGGACGGCCCCGAAGGCGACCCGCCAACCGCGATGCGCCAGCGCATCGCCGCACGTCGCAAGAAGGATGCAACGCTGGAATGGCGCGGCGCGGATGCGACGGGCAGACTTCGAGCGATCGAATGAAGCAACTCAGCGAGCCCTTCGCGTCGGGCGAACGAGCGCGTCTGAAGAAGCGAGTCCAGATCGGCTACGCAGCCGCGGACATTGGC
>CAIYFF010000282.1 GCA_903925435.1 uncultured Planctomycetota bacterium
CCGTTGATGACGGGGATGTCGGCCGCGGCCGCGAGGTCTTCGAGCACCTTGTGCTTGAACGTGCGCGCCACGATGCAGTGCGTCCAGCGTTCGAGGTTCTTTGCGATGTCCTTGACCGACTCGCGCGAGCCGATGCGCGCGTCGCGGTGGTCCATGAACGACACGGTGCCGCCGAGGTCGTTCATGCCGATGTCGAACGTGAAGCGCGTGCGCAGCGAGTCCTTCTCGAAGATCATCGCGAGGCGCTTGTTGCGCAGCACCGACGTGTGCACTTCGCGGCCGCGCTTCAGTTCGCGCGCGACTGCGTAGATGCGCTCGATGTCGCTGCGCAGCAGCAGCGACGTGCAGATCAGGTCCTTCTGCGAGATCGGCGACAGGTCGAGCGCGTCGCTCACGACTTGCCGTTCCCGGCGGTTGCGAGTTCTTGCGTCTGCGGGAACTGCGACAGCACGCTGCGCATCGTGCGCAGCGCATCCTGGATGTCCTGCGCCGTGACGACGAACGGCGGCACGATGCGGATCACGTCGGTCGATGTGCAGTTGGTGATGACGCCAGCCTTGTAGAGCGCCTTTTGGAACTCCGTCGCGGAGTGCCAAAGGCGCAGCCCGAGCATCAGGCCCTTGCCGCGCACTTCGCGCACGATCGGCATGTCCTTGGCGATTGCTTCGAGGCCTTGCTTCATCTCGGCGCCGCGCGCCTTCACGTTGTCGAGCAGGCCGCGGTCGAGTTCATCGAGGAACACGAGCGCCGCGCGGCAGACGAGCGGACCGCCAGCGAACGTCGAGCCGTGCTCGCCCTTCTCGAAGGTGTTCGCAAACGCTGCGCTCGCGAGGCACGCGCCCATCGGCAGGCCCGCGGCGATCGGCTTCGCGAGCACGACGACGTCCGGCGTGACGCCGGTCTGCTGGCCCGCGAGGAACGTGCCCGTGCGGCCGCAGCCGCACTGCACTTCGTCGTGGATCAGCACGGTGCCAGTCCGCGTGCAGATCTCGCGCGCGGCGCGGATGAATGCGTCGGACAGCGGCCGGATGCCGCCTTCGCCTTGGATCGGCTCGTAGCAGACCGCGGCGGGCTGCTTCTCGGCGACGGCGCGCTCGAGCGCTTGGATGTCATCGTGGGGGACCCACGTGACGTCCATCAATGGCGCGAAGGGCTTGCGATACTTCTCGCTGTAGGTCAGCGACAAGGCTCCCATCGTGCGACCGTGGAAGCCGCCCTCGACTGCGACGAACGAGGTCCTGTGCGGAGTGCCGCGCACGTGCATCGCTTTGCGCGCGAGCTTCAGCGCGCACTCCATCGCCTCGGTGCCCGAGTTCGTGAAGAAGGCCGCCGCCATGTCCGCGTGCTTGCAGAGCCGCGTCGCGACTTGCTCGGTGTACGGATGGCGGAACAGGTTCGACAGGTGCACGACCTTGCCGACTTGGTCGCGCAGGTTGTCGGCGAGGTTTTGGTGCCCGTGGCCCAGCGCGCTCACCGCGATGCCCGCGAGCATGTCGAGGAACTCGCGCCCCGTGCTGTCGATCAACCGTGCGCCGCGCCCGTCGACGAACACTTCGTCGGCGCGCGCGTAGGTCTTCATCACGCCTTCGTCCATTTC
The DNA here is from genome assembly GCA_903925435.1 of uncultured Planctomycetota bacterium. Classification (GTDB taxonomy): domain Bacteria; phylum Planctomycetota; class UBA1135; order UBA1135; family UBA2386; genus SXPK01. Next base: position 1,598 of record CAIYFF010000282.1, read on the forward strand.
AGCTCCCGTGCGCCGCGCAGGCGCTGTGGCAAAAGGTGGTGCCGACGTCATCGCGCAGCGCCGCGAGCACTGCGTCGCGCTGGCCGGCCGGCGCGATCTTGACGAGAGCATTGGGGTTCTCGCGCAACGCGAGCAGCGCCGCGTCGAGCTTGGGGATCATCCCGCCGCTCGCGACGCCGGTCTTGACCAGCTCGTCGCAGTCGTCGGGCGTGAGGCCGTGCTGCACCGTGCCATCCTTGCCGCGCACGCCGTCGACGTCGGTGAGGAAGATCATCGCGTCGCACTGGAACGCGTTGCACAACGGCGCTGCCGCGTGGTCGGCGTTGATGTTGAAGAACGGTTGCGCCGCGTAGCCGTGCACGCCCGGAGCGACGGTCGCGATCACCGGGACGAAGTCGCCTTCGAGCAGCGTGCGCACGAGTTGCGGACGAACGATGTCGACTTGGCCGACGTAGCCGAGGTCGACGCCGGGCTTCTCCAGTGCGCGCGCAGCGAACGTGCCGCCGTCTGCGCCGCAGATGCCGACCGACGGAACGCCAGCGCTTTGCAGCGCGGCGACCAGCGTGCGGTTGACCGAGCCGGCGAGCACCATCAACACCGCTTCCGCGGTGCGCGCGTCCGTGACGCGGAGGCCATCGTGGTAGCGCTCCTCGATGCCGAGCTCCTTGCCGAGTTGGCGGATCTGGTTGCCGCCGCCGTGGACGACGATCACTTCGTGGCCTTGCTTGCGCGCAGCCGCGATCGCCTGGCAGAGCTGAGAACGCGGGCCCGTCTCTTCCAGTTGGGCGCCGCCGATCTTGACGAGAATCCTCATTGCAGTCCCTCCGTCTCGGGCAGTCCGAGCATCACGTTCATGTTCTGGAGCGCCTGACCGGACGCTCCCTTGACCAAGTTGTCGA
>CAIYFF010000283.1 GCA_903925435.1 uncultured Planctomycetota bacterium
GCATCGTGCGTCGATGGGCGCATCGATGAAACGCAGCGAAAACGACTCCGCATCCGCCGCGATCGATCGGGGCAGCAGAGTTGCGAGTGAAGCATCGCCGAGCAGCGCGGTGGCTCCGCGGAGGTCGAGATGGGGGAAGCCGGATGGCGAGATCGGGCTTCCGAGATCGGGCACAGGCGCGGACGTGCTCGGTGCTTGCAACTCTGTGCGTTGTCCCGACCGCAGCGAGAGCGATTGCCACGATGCGCCCCTGGGTGACAGCCACCAGATTTCGTAGTCGCCTTCCGGCAGGCGAACGGACTCGCCGCGCATCGTCGGCAGAAGTCGCCGTTCCGTGCCGTCGCCCGACTCGAGCCGTGCGGCCGCGAACACCTCGATCTCGCCGCCCTCGGCGTTGGCGAGTTCCGCCATCGGTGACAGGCGCAATGCAGCGGCCCGTTCGGGCCACGCGCGCAGCGCGAGGCCGCCGAGGCCCGCCTCGGTTGTTACGAACAGGAGGCCCGGGCGGTCCGAGGCGACGCGGAACATGCCGCGTCGGTCCGTCACGCCTTCCGTCCACGCAGCAGGCGGCGTGACCTCGGCAAGCGCCGGGATGTCCGGGTGCGCGTCGGGCCGGAAGCGGACGGTCGCGCCTTCGAGTGCCCTGCCGCTGGGGTCCGTCACGCGTCCGACGATCCCGCTCTGCGACTGCGCCTCTGCGCAGGCTGCTGCCGCCAGCAGGGCTGTGGCGCGGAGGAACGAGGCGACGGTCATGGGGACCGTCAACGTGTAGCGCGGCACCTCGGTTCGGCGAAGCCCTTCGCGAACGGTCGCCACAGAGATGTGTCGCGATGCCGCGAACTGGCGTGGCGAGAGCGTTCGTGCTCGATCTGCGACGCGACGGGGCGCTAGCGGCAGCGTTCGCCGCCGCCCGCAGCCCCGAACTGCCTCACTGCGGCAGTTCTTCGCGCTTGTTGATCACCTTGCAGACGAGCCCGTATTCGAGCGCGTGCCCGGCATCGAGCCAGAAGTCGCGGCGCGCATCTTCGAGCACTGCTTCCGGCTTCCGGTTGGTCGCCTCGGCGATGATCTTGTTGTAGCGGTCGCGCATCTTCAGGATTTCGCGCGCCGTGATGTCGAGGTCGCTTGCCGTGCCGCGGCCCATCGTCGAGGGCTGGTGGATCATGAAGCGCGACTCGGGCAGCGTGAACCGGCGGTTCTTCTCTGCGGCGAGTTGGATCAGGATGCCGGCCGACGCGCAGATGCCGTTCACGACGGTCTGCACCGGCGGACGCAGGAATCGCAGCAAGTCGTAGATCGCAAAGCCCGCGTCGGCGGATCCGCCCGGCGAGTTGATCAGCACGGTGATCGCCTTGTTCGGGTCGCGCGCTTCCATGGCGAGGCAGCGCACGGTCGCATCGCGGAGCATGCGGTCGTTCACGGGGCCGCTGATCAGCAGCGTCCGCGAATCGAGCATGAGCCGCTCGAGGTAGCCGGGCTGGCCGCCCTTGTCCTGGGCCTGTTGCCCAGGCTGGCATTCCTCGTCGTCTTCGAGCTTGGTGCGGAGATCGGGATCGCGTGGGTTCAGCATCGGTCGTTGCTAGGTGGGGTGCGGCGGTGCCGCGGTCCCCAATTCGGGTTTCGGAGCGCAGCAGGTTGAGTGCGGTCCGACGATCTCGCGCCTGTAGCCTATTTCGGTGGGAGGTGCAACGACGCCATTGGGAGTTGCCGCTCCGTTTGCGGATGGGGCATCCGAGGCTGGCGAACGGTTGTCGCGGCCCTGCAGTGGTGCTCCTTGCATGCGCCCCCGCAGAATTCTGAAGCGTGGGCTTGTCTGGCCTCCGGTGCGTTGCTAGCGTTCCGGCCCGTCGCGTGGCGTTTTACGTCCGCGATTCTCGCCCAAGGTCGTTATGAGAGCCCCTGCTCTCGCAAGGCGACCCGTTCCGCGGCTCGAGACCAGTTCCCGCACTGCGGGGATTCCGAGTCCGGAGGCGAGGCTGTTCAGGTCTGGGATGGGCCTGGCCAGAATCTTCTCCAGGGTGTTCCTGGAGGAGTTGCAGTGATCGACCGGTCGTCGGGGCAATTCCTGCGATTGGTCGAGCGATGCGCCCCGCTCGGCGGGGTTCCCTTGCAAGGGAGCGCGGTCGGTTGACCGTCAGTCATCGCGTTGGTTAGCCGCTAGCGGCTCTGGTGCGCGCAGACTGCGCGCAGCCGGGATGCACTCCATGAGCATCGAGAACGAGTTCGAAGGGGGCGGTGGACCCGCTCCAGATCAGGGTGGTGGGCCGGATCGTCGTCGCTGGCGCGGCGGCAGGCGTCGTCGGCGTCGTCGCGGCGGTGGCGGTGGCGGTGGCGGCCAAGGCCCTGGTGGCGGCGGCTACGGTGGCGGTGGTGGTGGCGGCGGCGGCCAAGGCTCTGGCGGCGGCGGTGGCGGCGGTGGAGCCCCGATGGACTTCCTGCCCGAGGCGCAAGGGCCGACGGAAGATGTGCTCGGCGTTCTCGAGTACACCAAGGAAGGCAATGGCTGGCTGCGTCAGCTACGCAATCACTACCTGCCAGACTCGATCCCCGGCGGCGACACGTTCGTGCCGATGTCCCTGATTCGCCAGCATCGGATCCAGGAAGGCTGCGAGATCGAAGGCCAAGCCGGCATTCCGACCCGCGGTCAGCAGCGCATGACGCTGGTGTCGATCGACTCGATCGACGGGATGGATCCCGAGGACGCGCGCGAGCGGCCAAACTTCAAGGACCTCACGGTCATCGACCCGCAGCCGCAGTTCGTGCTGGCGCCGGGCGACGAAGACATCAGCCTCCGCATCATCGATCTGCTGTGTCCGATCGGCAAAGGCCAGCGCGGCCTCGTGGTCGCGCCGCCTCGCTCCGGCAAGACGGTGCTGATGCAGAAGGTCTGCCACGCGATCGCCGCGCGCTACCCCGAGGTGGCGATGATGGTGCTGCTCATCGACGAGCGCCCTGAAGAAGCGACGGCGTGGAAGCGCAGCGTCGAAGGCGAGAACCGCGAGGTGCTCGTCTCCACGCTCGACGAAGGCCC
>CAIYFF010000284.1 GCA_903925435.1 uncultured Planctomycetota bacterium
CCGACCACGGGGCACATGCTGCACTTCATCAGCACGCTGCAGAACCACGAGATGGTCGGCGTCAACCCGGAGGTCGCGCACGAGACGATGGCGGGCCTCTCGTTCGTGCACAACGTCGCGCAGGCGATGGAGCGGGACAAGCTGTTCCACATCGACCTCAACGGCCAGAAGATCGGCCGCTACGACCAAGACCTTCGCTTCGGCAGCGAGGACCAGAAGGGCGCGTTCCTGCTGGTCCGCATGCTCGAAGGCACGATGGGCGGCAAGCGCTACGAAGGGCCGCGCCACTTCGACGCGCACGCATACCGCACCGAGGACGAAGCGGGCGTGTGGGACTTCGCGAAGGGCTGCATGCGCACCTACAAGATTCTGCATGCGCGCGCGAAGGCCTTTGACCAAGACCCCGAGGTCAAGGCGTTGGTCGCGGAGCACAAGGATGCGGGCATCGATCCGCTGCTGCACGGCGGCTACAGCAAGCAGAAGGCAGCGGCGCTGAAGGCGCTCACGATCGATGCGGGCGCGGTTGCGCGCATCGGCCTTCGCTACGAACGCCTCGACCAACTGCTCGTCGAACACCTGCTCGGCGTGCGCGGCTGATGGCTACTTCGCGCGACGGCTTGTTCCTCGGCATCGACGTCGGCACGCAGTCGACGAAGGCGCTCGTGCTCGATGCAGCAACGCAGCAAGTCGTCGGACGCGGCGCGGTTGCCTATGGGTTGCTCGAGGGACTGCCGCCTGGCGCGATGGAGCAGCATCCACAGACATGGATCGACGCGATGGCCGCTGCGTCGCGGCAGGCGCTCGCAGGCGTCGATGCGCGTGCTGTTCGCGCGATCGGCGTGTCGGGCCAGCAACATGGCGCAGTCGTCCTGGACGAACGTGACGAAGTGGTGCGGCCTGCGAAGTTGTGGTGCGACACGAGCACGCACGATGAGGCGGCTTCGCTGTCGAAGCGCTTGTCGCGTCCGGTGCCCACGGGGTTCACCGCGAGCAAGATCGCGTGGCTCGCTGCGCATGAGCCGCATAACTGGCGCCGAGTGCGCCGCGTGATGTTGCCGCACGACTACGTCAACTTGCGGCTCACGGGCGAGTTCGCCACCGAGTGCGGCGATGCGTCTGGCACTGGCTACTTCGATGTCGAGCGTCGTGCGTTCGACCTCGATGCGGCAGCCGCGGTCGATCCGTCGTTGCCGTCGAAGCTGCCGCGCATGCTGCAAGCCGGTCAACCGATCGGCAAACTGTCGGCGCACGGAGCGCAGTTGCTCGGCGTGCCGATGGGCGCGCTGGTCTCGTCCGGCGGCGGCGACAACATGATGGCGGCGATCGGCAGCGGCGCTGCGTGCGATGGCGTCGTCGTGATCAGCCTCGGCACTTCCGGCACGGTGTTCGTGCGCAGCAGTTCGCCCGTGATCGATCGCGGCGGGCTCGTGGCTCCGTTCTGCAGCAGCGATGGCGCGTGGTTGCCATTGATGTGCGTGATGAACCTCACGGGCGTGACCGAGTCGGTGCGCGCATTGACGGGGCTTGGCCACGCCGAGTTGACGTCGCGCGCGAGCGCGGTGGGTTGGGGCAGCGGCGGTCTGTGTTGGATCCCGTATCTGAACGGCGAACGCGTGCCGGACTTGCCGCTCGCGACCGGGACGCTGCTCGGCATGCGCGGCGACAACCTCTCGCCTGGCCATCTCTACCGCGCTGCGCTCGAAGGCACGTCGTGCAACCTCGCGCTCGCTGCGCTTCGCCTTGCGTCGCTCGGCGTGCCGTTGCGCGAAGTGCGGCTCTGCGGCGGCGCGTCCAAGAACCCGCTGTGGCGCAGCATGCTTGCGGATCTGCTCGATGCTCCTGTTCGCGTCGTCGCAGAACCTGAGGCCGCAGCGCTCGGCGCAGCGATCCAAGCGCTGTGGACCCTTCGTCGGCACGATGGCGAA
>CAIYFF010000285.1 GCA_903925435.1 uncultured Planctomycetota bacterium
GACTCTCGATGGCACGCGGCGCAACCGAGCTCGGCGAACAATTGCTGGCCGTGTGCCATCGCGCCGCTCCCCACTTCGGCGATGCGCAGCGCAGCATCGGCGCCCTGCTGACTCCGAAGGTGCGCGGCAATCGCCACCGCGTCCTCGCCGGCATGGTGCGCCGAAAGGAACGAAGCAAGGCTGTCGCCAGCCCAGAACGCCGCGGCGTCGCGCAGCGGAATGCGCGGCAACGACAGCACCGAATCGCCAGCGGGCGCCGGCAGCTCGTGGCACACAACGCACCGACCGCGCTGCACGGCGACAATGGCCGCGGATGGCTCCATCGGCGGCGCCGCGTCCACGCGCAATGCAGGATCGTCGCGTTCGCCGCCGCACGCAGACAATGCCAACACAACCGCGAGCAGAGGGGCTTGGCGCATCGAAGCAGCATGAGCCGAGGCTTTGATCGCGACAAGCGCGCGCTACCCTGCTCGGCCCGATGCAATTCGATCTCTTCGCCGCCTGCCTGCCCGGGCTCGAGCCGCTGCTCGCAGCCGAACTCACGGCGCTCGGCGCTGAGCCCGTCCCAGCGCCCGGCGGTTGCGCATTCCGCGGCGGCCCAGACTTGCTGCTGCGCGCGCATCTCAGCCTTGGAACTGCGAGCCATGTGCTGCTGCGCTGCGCCACGTTCCGCTGCCTCAGCCTCTCAGAGCTCGAACGCAGGGCGGCCTCGCTGCCGTGGCGCGGCTGGCTCTCGCGCGATGTGCTGATCGAAGTCGACGCAACCGCGAAGAAGAGCAAGCTCTACCACTCCGGCGCGATCGCCGAACGCGTCGAGAACGGCATGAAGCAAGCGCTCGGCATCGCGGAGAAGCCCAAGGCTGCGCCGCAGCCGACGGCGACGAAGAAGCGATCGCCCAACAAGCCGCTCAGCGCCGCAGCGAAGCGTGGCCGCGGCCCCAACGCGCCCAAGCCCGACGCCAAGTGGCTCGCGCGTCAAGCGGAGATCGCTGCGCAGCGCGAGGCAGAGGCCGCAGCAGAAGCAGCCAAGGAAGCCGAAGCGCTCGCATTGGCGCTGGCCAATCATCCGACCGTGCGCATTGCCGTTCGCTTCGTCGATGACGTTGCGACGATCTCGCTCGACACGTCTGCCACGCCACTGCATCGCCGCGGGTATCGACTCGATGGCGCGAAGGCGCCGCTGCGCGAGGACATCGCGTTTGCGTTGTTGCAGGCCGCAGGCTTCCGCAAAGGCATGGCGCTGCTCGATCCGTTCTGCGGCTCGGGCACGATCGCGATCGAAGCAGCCTGCATCGCTGCTGGCCTGCCGCCGGGCCGCCTTCGTCCCGCGCCACTGCAGGGCTTCGCGTTTGCCGATGCAGCCGAGTGGCAGAAGCTGCTGGCGCAACTGCCCGCTGCGCCGACGTCCCCGATCGAAGGATCGCCCATCGTCGCGAGCGATCGCGATGCCGGCGCGGTGCAGGCCGCAATCCAGAACGCCGAACGCGCCGGCGTGCGCGCGGCGATCGATTTGAGTTGCTGCGCCGTCTCCGCGGCGAAGTGGCTCGCCACCCCAACGGACGCGCCGCGCGACCTGCTCGTCGCGACCAACCCTCCGTTTGGCCGCCGCGTCGGCGCGGGCAACGACCTGTTGCCGCTCTACCAGACGCTCGGCCATCGCACGGCTCGCATCGACGGTGCGCGCGCAGCGATCCTGGCGCACGACGTCAACCTGTGTCGCCGCACCGGGCTCGATCTGTCCGCTGCATTCACGACACGGCACGGCGGCCTGTCGGTGTCCTGCCTCGTCAGCTGACCGCGGCCCTCTCGCATCTGGCGGCAGAAGCCGCCAACATGCGCGCATGTCCGACCCGGTTCCCGACGCGACAACGTGCTGCCCGCTGCGTGAAGCGGAGCTTGCGCTCGTTGGCGACATCGCGACCGCGCTGCAGAGCGCAGGAAACACGGGAAGCGAGCTCGCGGCCGCGATCCGCGCCCAGAAGGACAACCTCGACTGCCTCGGCAGCGCGCTTGCGCGCTACCCATCGCCGCTTGAAGCGCAGCGCCTTGGCGACCGCAGCCGCAGCCTCGACACGTTGGTGCACGCGCTGTCGAGCGCAGAGCGCGTCGGCTTCGGTCTTCGCGCGCCAACCCAATCCGTCGTCGGCCGCGCGCTGAGCACGGCGCA
>CAIYFF010000286.1 GCA_903925435.1 uncultured Planctomycetota bacterium
CTGCAGGAGTTGGCTGGTGAGGAGCGAGGTTCCGCCGGCAACGAGCACGGCGGCAGCGAGGAGGATGCCTTGGTTCATGGAGCCGCACGCTACGGATCTCGTCGCGAGTACTTGAGGAAAACGGCCCGATACGAACTCAGGCCACCTCGTCAGGGTGTTCCCTCGCGCCGACGGATGCCGACTTCGTGTCCTCGATCTCGGTCAGCGTCGCGTCGGTGAGCAGCAGAGTGCCCGCCACCGACACGGCGTTCTGGAGCGCGACCCGCACAACCTTCGTCGGATCGACGATGCCGCTTGCGACGAGGTCGACGTATGTGCCCATCGCCGCGTCAAAGCCCATGGAGCCGGAGAGCGCGCGGATGTGCTCGATGACGACGCCGTCGTCGAAGCCGCTGTTCGTCGCGATCTGTCGGGCAGGCGTCTCGAGCGCGCGCGCGAGGATCGACAAGCCGGTGCGTTCGTCGCCCATGGATCCACCGGCTGCGGCGAGCACGAACGGGATCGCGCGCAGGAGCGCAACGCCGCCACCAGGAACGATGCCCTCTTGCACGGCGGCCTTCGTCGCGCGAATCGCATCCTCGAAAGCCTCCTTCTTGTTCTTCATCTCCGCCTCGGACGACGCGCCGACTCGGATCACTGCGATGCCGCCAGCAAGTCGCGCGAGGCGCTCCTCGAGCTTCTTCTTGTCGTAGTCACTGGTGCACGCTTCGAGCTGCGCACGCAACTCCTTGCAGCGCGCGTCGATCGTCGCCCGCGTTCCTTCGCCGCCCAGGATCGTGGTCGTGTCGCGCGCGACGATTGCCTTCTGCGCGCGGCCGAGGTGTTGCAGGTCGATCTTGTCGAGCGCGATGCCGATCTCGTCAGCGACAAACGTGCCTCCGGTCAGTGCCGCGAGGTCCTGCATCATCTCCTTCTTGCGGTCGCCGAATCCCGGCGCCTTCACGGCTGCGCATGCGAGCGTGCCGCGCAGCTTGTTGAGCACCAGCGTCGCAAGCGCGTCGCCCTCGATCGCCTCGGCGATCACGAGCAGCGAGCGGCCTGACTTCAGGATGCGCTCGAGCAGCGGCACCATCTGGTCGAGGCGGGCGATGCGGCCGTCAAACAGCAGCAGCAGAGGTCGCTCGAGCACCGCCTCCATCTTCTCCGGGTCGGTCACGAAGTAGGGCGACTGGAAGCCGCGGTCGAACTGCATGCCTTCGACCACGTCCAACTCCGTCTCGGTGCCCTTGCTCTCCTCGAGCGAGACGACTCCTTCGGGCCCGACTCGGTCCATCGCGTTGGCGATCATTGCGCCGATCGCGGCGTCGTTGTGCGCGGACACCGTTGCGATCTGCTCGCGCTCCGCTCGCGATCTGCAGGGCTGCGACAGTTCGCGCAGCGCCTTGCTCGCAGCAGCGAGACCGATCTCGAGGCCTCGCTTCAAGGCCACTGCGCTCGCTCCTGCGACGACGTTGCGCACGCCGTCTTGCAGGATCGCATGCGCGAGCAACGTCGCGGTTGTCGTGCCGTCGCCGACATCGTCGCTCGTGCGCGTGGCCGCTTCGCGCAGGATCTTGGCGCCGAGGCTCTCTTCTGGGTCTTCCAGCCGGACTTCGCGCGCGATCGTCACGCCGTCGTTGCAGACGAGCGGCGCTTGCCACTTGCGATCGACGAGCACGCACTTCGAACGCGGCCCCAGCGTCGGTCGCAGCGCGTTGGCAAGCGCCGTCGCGCCCGCTAGCACTCGCTGTCTTGCGTCGTCCGCCAGCCGTAGCCGCGTGTGGCTCACGTCACTTCCTCCGCTTCGACGAGACGCTGACGCGCAATCTGGCCGAGTGTGCGGCCGACCGCTGCGCACGACACCGGCGGCGCGAGCCAATCCTCTTCGCGGCATGCCTCCAGCGCGAGGTCATCGAGCGCGAGGATGCCGACGACGCGGCGTTCTCGGTCGAGAACCGGCAACCGTCGCACTTGGTGCAGCGCCATCGTGCGTTCCGCCGATTCGACCGAATCGTGAACGCGGCACGCGAACAAGCGCGTCGACATCGCTGCCGACGAAGGGATCGCGTCGAGCGCCTGGCCGCTGCGCAACGCAGCGAGGCAGATGTCGCGGTCCGTGACGACACCGAGCGCCTTCCGCTCGTCGTCGACCACGATCACGCATCCACAACGTCGGTCGCGCAACTGGCGCGCCGCATGCTCCAGAGTGTCTGCGGGCCTCACGGCCGCCACGTTGCGTCGCATCATCTCGAGTACGTCCACGGGTATCTCCTTCATGGGTGGCATGGGGTCGGAACGTCGCCGACATCGCGCAAACCTAGATCTTCCGCAAGCGCGGTGAATACGTCGCACTCCCTACGCGGACCGTGCTCGTGGCGCATGCACAGCGTGCGTGTGTTCCTGGCCACGCGGGACAATGTCGGAGGCATCTACGCTGCGATGCGCATTCCTGAGTGCGGGGTTGCGAGCGATGGTGCAACGTCGCGACGGAGCGCGGTCTCGATGACATCACGACGAAAGGCATGGGTTCTGGCTGCTTGGCCCGGAATGGCAGGGGTTGGCCAGATTGCGTGCTCCTACTTACGCGATCACCTTGAGATGACTCCATTGGTCGAGTTCGGGGCCAATGGATGGTTCGAGCCCGAATCGGTTCGGGTCGAGCGCGGGCTCGTGCTGCCTTCGCGCCGTCCACGCAGCTTCGTGTCGCTTTGGTCTGCATCGAAGGGCGATCGAGACGTTCTGCTCGTGCAAGGCGAACAGCAGCCGACCTTCGATTCGATGCGTTATGCGCGCGCGGTTCTCGATGCCTGCAGCGCGCGCGACATCGAGCGCGTGATCACCTTCGCTGCGATTGCGACGGCGATGGATCCTCGTGATCCGGCTCGCGTCTTTGCGGCGAGCACGTCGCAGGCGTTGCTTGACGAAGCGCTCGACATCACTGGCGTGTCGGTTCTCGATGATGCCGAGGTGTCAGGCATGAATGGCCAGTTTTTGTGCGCTGCTCGGGAGCGCGACATACAGGCCATCGGGTTGCTCGGTGAGGTGCCCTACTTCGCGAGTGGCGTGCCAAATCCCAAAGCATCCGCTGCCGCGCTTCGCGTGGCGCTTCAGATGCTCGGCCTGGAGCTCTCGTTGGATGGGCTTCTGGATCAGGCTCGGCGCCTCGAGGCGTGGATCGTTCGACAATTGCCCTCTCCGATCACCGACGACCCCAAGCACGAGGGGGGAGAAGGCAAGCCGCTCCTCAGCGAAAGCCAGGAGGCGGGAGTGTCCGACGCCGCGCGTGAAGCGGAGCGGGCAGCAGATCTCATCCAACGCATCGAGTTGCTGTTCCAATTGGCAGAACAGGATCGTGGGAAAGCAAAGGAGCTCAAGGCCGAGCTCGATCGGCATGGCTTGTTCCACGACTACGAGGACCGGTTCCTCGATCTGTTCCGCAGTGGCAGCTGAACGAGGCCCATGAAGCTTCGTGTGCTAGCTCTGGACTACGACGGCACGATTGCGACGAACGGATCGCTGCACGCCGAGGTTCGTGCTGCGATCCATGACGTGCGCGGTCGTGGTGTTGTCGTGGTGCTCGCGACCGGACGAGTGCTGGCGGATCTGCGCGCGCTGATCGGCGACCTGTCGCTGTTCGATGCCGTGGTCGCGGAGAATGGCGCTGTGCTTCACCTTCCA
>CAIYFF010000287.1 GCA_903925435.1 uncultured Planctomycetota bacterium
CTGGTTCGCCATCCAGTCCTCGCGCGTCATGAACGGCAGGCGCCGGATGTCGTCGAGCGTGCGGATCTGCTCCGGCGTGACCTTGGCCTTCTCGTAGAGACGACGGTGGAACGGCGACAGGTGCCACGCGCGTTCGACGAGCCGCTGCAGCTTGTGCAGTTGCAGCGCACGCAGTTGCTCCTTGGGCAACGTCTCGGTTTTCGGGTTCCAGTAGGCGGGCAAGGTCGCGTTCACGAGAGGCTCCACGAGGAGAGAGGAATGGGCAGCCTAGGAGCCGCGCGGCGGTTCGCCAAACGCGGAGGTTGTTCGCTGGAGAGGCCAGCCTTGTCCGCGCGCGTCGTCATCACGTCGCGACAGCGAGGTTTGTCGCGCAACGCGGGTGGCACGCTGTTGTGGGTTCATGTCTCGCCGCGGGACCGAGCGCAGCTCGGCTCCGGTTTCTCCCGACCCGATGCCGATCGGATCCGCATGAAGGACCTCCAAGCCTTCCCTCCATCCGCGGCAGCATCGTTGGTGTCGGGCTATTGCACGGACTTCATCGAGCTTGCGTCCAACATGGCGCAGACGCTCGAGCAAGTGACGATGCGCGGGCTCGATATCGGCAATAGCACGGAGGAGTTGGCGCGCGTCGAACGCGGCATGCGCGCGCTCGCGGATGCGATCCATGATGCGATCGGCAAGGTGGGGCCCACGAAGGCGGCGAGCCATGCTGCAACCCAACGCGCCCCGGTCGCGGTTGCGCCGCGCAATCCCATCGCAGCGCCGACTGCTGCTACGCCGCGGCCCGTGGCCAACGCCGCGCCCGCTGTCTCGAAGCCACAGCCAGCGCTCTCGTCGCACGCGGTGACCACCGCCGGCACAACGACGCTGCAAGGCAACTCCGACACGCTGCCGATGCGCTCGGTGTTTCAGTTTCTGTCGCGCACGCGCAAGAACGGAATGCTGCACGTCGCGATCGACATGGAGAAGGTGCGCTTTCAGTTCGTCGACGGTTGTCTCGTCGGCACTAGTTCGACGCAGTCGCCTTCTACGGAGAGCCTCGGCAACGTGCTCGCAGAACTCGGCTTCGTCGACGCAAACGAAGTGGCGCCGATCGTGAAGCAGCATGGCGATGGACGGCAGCGCCTTGGTTCTGTCTTGCTGCAGATGGGACGCATCACGCACGAACAGTTGGCGCAAGCCGTGGAGTTGCAGACCTCGCGTCGCTTCCACCGCATCGTCGAAGCGCGTCACGTGTCGTATGAGTTTCACGCCGAGTCTGACCATGGCGAGGGCGGCATGCGCATCCGCTCGGCAGCGCCGCAAAGCGGCAATCCCAAGCGCTGACCTGAAGATCGCCGCGCTCCTCTGTCGCGGTTCGCGCACTCGTCGCGCCGTTGCCATCGTGCCTTCTGCATGTCCTGCAGCGGGCGCCCGTCGCATGCCGAAGTCTGCGACGCACCGCACCTTGGGATTTGGCAACGATGGACATCTTCACCCCGATCGGACTCGCGCTCGCCTTCATCGGCATCATCGGCGGCATGATCCTCGAAGGCGGCCACCCGACGGCGCTGCTGCAGCTGACAGCCTTCATGATCGTGATCCTCGGCTCGCTCGGCGCGACGTTCGTCGCCACGGTGCCGAGCGACCTCGGGTTCGCGGTGCAGTCGCTGAAGCGCGTGTTCATGCCGCCCAAGTACGACTTCCACGGGCTGATGGAGAAGGTGCTTGAGCTTGCCAACCTTGCGCGTCGCGAGGGTTTGCTCGCGCTCGAGACCTACGCCAACAGCGGGCAGGGCGACCCGTTCCTCGTGAAGTGCCTCACGCTCGCGATCGACGGCAGCTCGGCCGAAGCGATCCGCGAAGCGGTCGAGATCGACATGCACATCTCCGAGGAAGACCAGAAGGCGGGCATGAAGTTCTGGGAGACCTGGGGCGCGCTCGCGCCGACGGTTGGCGTGCTCGGCGCAGTGCTCGGCCTCATGCACGTGATGAGCGTGCTCGACCAGCCTGAGCTGATCGGTCCTGGCATCGCCGTCGCGTTCGTCGCGACGGTTTACGGCGTCGGCTTCGCCAACGTCGTTTGCCTGCCGATGTCGTTCAAGTTGAAGCGCCACATCGAGCACGAGCAGTTGCTGAAGCAGATGGTTCTCGAAGGCGTCGTCGGCATCCAATCCGGCGTCGCGCCCGGCGCGCTGCGCAGCAAGCTCAAGACCTACCTCGGCAGCCACGGCGGCGGCGCCGCGGACAAGAAGCACTGATCGCTGGCTAACGAGATCGCGCCATGGCGAAGAAGCACAAGCACGAAGAACACGTCAACCACGAACGATGGGTCATTTCGTTCGCGGACATGATGACGCTGTTGTTCGCGTTGTTCGTCGTGCTCTACGCGCTCGGCCAAGCGGATCTCAGCAAGGCCAAGCAGCTCAAGGACTCGATCCAGTTCGCGTTCCACATCGCCGGCGAAGGCAAGACGAAGGACGACGGCATCTTCGAAAAGCAGAAGGGTGGCGGCGAGACGATCATGCCTGCGCCTCTCGTCAACGCGCAGGACGGCTCGATGAAGGAGTTCTTGCAGGAGACGCTGCCGCGTGAGTTCGAGGAAGTGACTGGCAGCTCGATCGACATCGTGATGACCGACGACACGATCACGATGCGCGCGGCGCTCTCATCGTTCTTCGACTCGAGCCGCGCCTTCCCGATCAAGCCCGACGTGTTCAACTGGCTGGTCCGCGCTGCGCAAGGAGCGGTCAACTACACGAGCGACCTGCGCATCATCATCGAGGCGCCCGATGTCATCCTTGGCGTCGGCGAGAACAACCGTCCGCACACGTCCCTGGAACTGTGCGACAAGCGCCTGTGGACGCTGCGCAAGGCGTTGCTCGGCGTGCCAGAGATTCGTCCGCACCTGGTGCGCATCGAACTCGGCCAGCAGAAGGACGCAGCGCCAGGAAGCGCGCGCGCGGCGGCGGACTGGGAAGACCGCGCGCAGGTCATCCTCGCGTTCAGCAATCGGCGGCCCGAGAACCGCTGAGGTTCTCGGTCAGGCGCTCACTTCGCCTTCGACGTGAGCGCGCGCGCGAGCAGCGTCTTCTGGATCAACGTCGCGCCTTCGTAGATGCGCAGCGCTTGGATGTCGCGGAGCAAGCGCTCCGGCACGCACGCCGACGAGTACCCACGCGCGCCGTGCAGTTGCAGCGACTGGTCGGCTGCGTGTGCGGCGGCCTCGGTCGCGGCGAGCTTCGCCATCGCGAGGTCGGCCCCGGTCTCGATGCCTGCGTCGCGGCGGCGCGCGCAGCGGTGCACGAGGCCGCGGTTTTGATGCAGCGAAGTCAGCATGTCGGCGAGTCGCTCTTGCACCATCTGGAACGTCGCGAGCGGCTTGCCGAACTGCTCGCGCTGCGACGTGAACTCGACCGCGGCTGCGAGCGCTGCGCGGTGGATGCCGACGGCGCCCGCGGCGACGGATAGACGTCCCGCGTGCAGGCCTGCCATGGCGATGGCAAAGCCCTCGCCGACTTTGCCGAGCATCGTGCCCGCCGAAAGCTCGACGCCTTCGAACGTCAGCGTCGCATGGTCGCTGCCGCGGTGGCCGAGTTCGATGCCTGGCATCGGCGCGCGCTTCAAGCCGTGCGCGTTGGTCTCGACCAAGAACGCGGTGATGCCGTTCTTGCCGAGCGCGGGATCGACGGTTGCGAACACGATCGCGACGTCCGCGACGCCGCCGTTGGTGATCCAGTGCTTCGTGCCATGGAGCGAGTAGCGATCGCCGCGCAGTTGCGCATGCGTGCGCAGCGACGCCGCGTCGCTGCCGGCGTCGGGCTCGGTCAGCGCAAAGCAGCCGATCGCTTTGCCCGACATCAACGACGGAAGCCAGCGGTCGCGTTGCGCTTGGTTGCCGTAGCGATGCAGCGTCGTTGCGACGAGGCCCGTCTGCACGGCGCAGAAGCCGCGCGCATTGCCGCACACGGCGCCGAGCTCTTCGTGCGCGATCGCATACTGCATCGCGGTCCATCCGCCGCCGCCCACCTCGCGCGGCAATGGGCCGCCGAGCACGCTTGCTGCGCCGAGATCCGTGACCGTCTCGCGGCGGAACGTGCGCTGCTCGTCGATTGCGCGCGCATGCGGCAGCAGCTTGTCGTGCGCGAATGCGCGAATGCGCTGCGCGAACTCGCGGTCTTGCGGCGAGAGGTCGGAGTCAGGCAACCAAACCGAACTCTGCGGTTCGCAGACGATCTTCTTCTCGGGAGCGCTCATCGTCCGCTGAAGCGCGGCTCGCGCTTCTCCGTCCAGGCCCGGAAGAACTCGAGGTGATCATGGCCGCGCAGCATCAACGCCTGCGCTTGCGCCTCCTGTTCGATCGCCGCGTCGAGGTCCATCATCCACTCTTGGTAGACCATCTTTTTGGTCATGCCGAGCGCGAGCAGCGGGCCAGCGGCGAGCTTGCGCGCGATCTGCATCGCGGTCGCGAGCGTGTCGTCCGGCTTGGTCACGCGATTGGCGAGACCGATGCGGAAGGACTCGTGCGCATCGACCTTGTCGCCGAGCATCAACAACTCCATCGCGCGCCCCGTTCCGACCACGCGCGGCAGCAGCCACGCGGCGCCCATGTCTGCGCCGGTGAGGCCGACCTTGGTGAACAAGAACGCGAACTTCGCGGTCTCGGACATCACGCGGATGTCGCTCGCGAGCGCGAGCACGGAGCCTGCGCCCGCAGCGATGCCGTTGATCGCAGCGACGATCGGCTTCTGCAGTTTGCACATGTTGCGCACGACGGCGCCGGTCATGCGCGTGAACTCCAGCGTCTCGTGCAGCTCGGATTCGAGCAGCGGCGCGATGATCTCCTCGACGCTGCCGCCGCTGCAGAAGCCGCGGCCGCTGCCCGTGAGCACGATCGCCTTTACGGTGTCGTCTTCTTCGAGATCGCAGAACAGCCGTTCGAGCTGCGCGTAGATCTTGAAGGTCAGCGAGTTCAGCGTGTCAGGCCGATCGAACGTCAGCACGGCGACGCCGTCTGTGCCGCGTTCGAAGCGGAAGTCGTATTGGCTCATCGGGGATCCTCGGGGCGCCGCACAGTAGGAGCGTGCGCGCGCGCGACCAAGCGCGCCTTCGTTTGACGGCGGATGCGCACTCAGTCGAGGAACGCAGGCGGATCGCGGTCCATCACGAACGTGCAGCCAAGCGGCCGTTCGGCGACGAGGCGCGCGACAGTCGCGGCGACTTCGGCTGGCGTGTGCATGCGGCGAATGACGTTCTGCTCCGCCATCTTCTGCATCGCCTGATCCTTCGTGAGCTTGCCGCGCGCCGCGATGGCCGCGGCGGCGCTGCGCGTGATCTCGGTGTCGACGAAGCCCGGGCACACGGCGTAGGCGCGGAGGTCGGTGCCCTGCAGCTCTGTTGCGAGTGCGCGCGTGAGCCCGACCATCGCGTGCTTTGCTGCCGTGTATGCCGACGTGAACGGGAATGCGCGCAGCCCAGCGGTCGACGCTAGTTGCACGATGCAGCCGCGTCCGCGTTGCCGCATGCCGGGAAGCACGGCGCGCGCGAGCGCGAGTGGCGCCTTCACGTGCAAAGCGAACGTCTCGTCGAGCATCGCGTCGGTGGTCGCCTCGAACTTCGCCGTCGGCGCCGTGCCCGCGTTGTTGACGAGCACATCCGGCTCGCCGAATGCATCCCGCGCTCGTTGCAGCACGGTGTCGGCGCACGACGCGTCGCGCAGGTCGACCGCGCACGTCGCGGCTCGGAGCCCTTCGCGTTCGAGTTCTTGCTGGGCGCTGGCGAGCGCGGTGGCGTCGCGCGCAACGAGCAGGAGCGCGTGGCCTTTGCGGCCAAGCGCGCGCGCGATCTCGAGTCCGATGCCGCGGCTGCTGCCCGTGACGATGGCGACGCTGGTGGGGTTCACGCTCGCAGGCTAGCCCGGCGAACGCAGCGACGCAGCAACGCCGACGGGCGAGCAGAAGTTCTGCGACCAAGGCTCAAGCCGCGCGCTTCGAAACGCCGATAGCACCGGCAGGACAGGGAGGCAGGGAGTCAAGTTACGTGGACAACCCCTCGGGGCCCGGCGTGTGGGAGCGCCGGGCCCCTTACTTTTTTGTGCGCCCTGCCACCGCGACGAGCTGCGCATCTGCCGCGCCGTTGCGACGAACGAAGACTCGCGGCTCAGATCGCGGCATCGCAGCTTCGGTTTGTGGTCGCGATGCGCCGATGACATCGATGGTTCCGACGAGGTCCTTTGCATGCGCCGCCTGATCGCCATCGCTGTCGTTGCTGCTGTGTCTGTTGGCTCCGACCGCTTGACGGCTCAGAGTCGCGCCGTCGTGCCACCGATCGCTGCGACGCTGCCTGGCAACGCTGCGATGTCGATGCCACTCGCGTGGAGCCACGGCGTGCTCCAGGTCTGCGTGGGCTCGCAGTTGCTGCCGGCTGCTCTGGCCGGGGGCAACTTGCAGGGCATCCGCCTGCGCCGACCCAGCTTCCTCGGCGAGGCGCCGTATCCCGCGCTGCAGCGGACGCTGACGGTGCGCGCCGCGTTCGTGCCGACGCTGCCGTCTGCCCTGTCGGGCGTCCGCGCAGCGAATGCGCCCGCGACGTTTCCCGTCGTGTGGGGTCCGGCGCAGGTCCAGGTCGCGGCGACCGCGCAGCCGACCGGCGCGCCGTGGCTCGGCGATGAGTTCTTGGTGATCCCGTTCTCGCCGCCGTTGCCGGTGGTCGCGGGGTCGCTGCTGCTGGAGTTCGAGACGAGCGACCTGCCGTTTCGGACCGCGGAGCAGTGGGTCGATGCGGTGTGGGCGGAGAGCGGCATCGAACGGGGCTACCAGGCGACCGTCGGCGAAGGCTCCTGCACGACCCGCAGCACGCCACTCGAGTTGCGATGGACCTCTGCCGCTTCACCGACGCGCGGCCTTGACGCGATCCTGCGTCTGGTCGGCGCTCCGCCCGCCCCGCCCAACGGGCCCGGCTCGGTGGTGCTCGCCTGGGTCGGCGTCGAGCCGCAGACGCATGCGCTCGCCGGCGACTTTCTTGGCTACGGGCAGTCCTTGGCGGCCCTGGACCCTGCCCTCGCCGGGTGTCTGCAATGGTCGCCGCTCGATCTCGTCGTCTTCGGGGTCGCGGACGCGGCCGGCGGGTTTGACCTCCGGTTTCCGATCCCGCCTGCGGTGACCACGTCGGGGATGCGGCTCTCTGCGCAGGCGGCGTTCTTGGACGCGCAGCGCACCGGTCCGCTGCCGTTGTCGATCAGCAACGGGGTCGTGATGCAGTTGGACACCTCGGGCATCGGCTCCCGGGCGAGCAGCGTGTTCTTTCCCTACGCGACTGCGACGTCGCCGTGGGTCGTGCAGCAGGGCTTGATGCCTGTGCTGGTGCTCGACTTCTGACCGACGATCGCCCTCGTTCGCTGGTACCTCGGTTTGCGCTGGGCCGTGGTCAGCGCGGGGCCGGGCCGGCGAGGATGTGGTGAGTCCGGTCTTGCGCTTCCGCAGGCGGTCGTTACCTTGCTCGGCCCTCCAAAAGAGCAGCCATGGCAAAGCCCAAGAAGAAGAAAGAAATCGTGTTCCTCGTCTGCGAGGAGACCGGCGACCGTAACTACACGCTTCTCAAGAAGTCGGGCACGACCAAGCTTGAGTTGATGAAGTACAGCAAGCGGCTTCGCAAGCACACGAAGCACATCGAGAAGAAGAAGTGATCGCTCGTCGGGCCCGCACGGTCGGGCTCGCGCGGTAACTCAGGCGCCGCACGACGGCGCCGTTTCGTTCTCAGGGCTCTTGATCCTTGGCCTGCGAACTTCCTCGCCACGCATCGGCTTCTGTTCGCCTGACAGAAGCCCACGCACACCGAGGAAGTCGGGCAGCCTCGTAATCACTGGCC
>CAIYFF010000288.1 GCA_903925435.1 uncultured Planctomycetota bacterium
AGTGATCGAGGCCGTGCCGCGCGACGTCGCGAAGGACTACGGCATCTTCCCGATCGACCGGATCGGCAACATCATCACGGTCGCGATCGCGAACCCGTTCGACATCCTCAAGCTCGACGACATCCGCATCATCACGGGTTGCCAACTGCGCCCGGTCGTGAGCACTGCGGAAGAGATCGAGAAGATCCTCGCTCGCGCGTACCAGCAGGACAGCGACTCGGTCGGTGAGATCCTGCAGTCGTTCGACGATGCGGACCTCGAGCTCAAGGACGCCGGCGGCGAAGAAGACTCCGCCGACATGTCGGCGATCAGCGATGAAGAGTCGCCGGTCGTGAAGCTCGTCAACAAGATCATCCTCGACGCCTGCAATCAGGGCGCGAGCGATATCCACATCGAGCCGTTCGAGAAGCGCGTGATCGTTCGCTACCGCAAGGATGGTTCCCTCGCCGAGGTGATGGAACTGCCCAAGCGCATGCAGAACAACATCACTTCGCGCATCAAGATCATGGCGAAGATGGACATCGCCGAGAAGCGCAAGCCGCAGGACGGCAAGTGCCAGATGCGCGTCGGCAACAAGGCCATCGACTTCCGTATCTCGGTGCTGCCGGTGGTGTGGGGCGAGAAGACCGTCATGCGCGTGCTCGACTCGAGCAACCTCGCGCTCGACATCAAGTCGCTCGGCTTCGAGCCGCGCTCGATGGAGGACTACCTGTGGGCCTGCGCGCAGCCCTACGGGATGATCCTCGTGACGGGACCCACGGGCTCCGGCAAGTCGACGACGTTGTATTCCGCGGTGCGTCATATCGCGTCGCCGGACATCAACCTCGTCACCGTCGAGGACCCGGTCGAATACACGCTCGAAGGCATCAATCAGGTGCCGGTCAATCCAAAGGGCGGGCTCACGTTCGCGGCGGCGCTGCGTTCGATCCTGCGTCAGGACCCGGACGTCGTGTTGCTCGGCGAAATTCGCGATCAGGAGACGCTTGAGATCGCGGTCAAGGCCGCGCTCACGGGCCACCTCGTGCTCAGCACGCTTCACACCAACGACGCGCCGTCGACCATCACGCGCATGGTGGACATGGGCATGGACCCGTTCATGGTGGCGAGCAGCACGCAGCTGATCGCCGCGCAACGACTGGGTCGCAAGCTGTGTCCGCACTGCAAGAAGAAGGTCGACCTGCCCAAGGATGCGTTGCTCAGGCTCGGCTTCCTCGAGCAGGACCTGACGCAGCCGATGGAGCTCTACGAGCCCGCCGGGTGCCCGCGTTGCAACAACGGCTACAAGGGCCGGTTCGCGATCCTCGAGACGATGCGCATGTCGGAGCCGATCCGCCGCATGGTCGTCGAGCGCGCGCACCTTGCCGACATCAAGAAGCAGGCGCTGTCAGAGGGAATGCTGACGCTGCGCCGCTGCGGGCTGCTCAACGCATCGCGCGGCAAGACGAGTTTGCAGGAAGTCGAAGCCGTGACGATGGCCGACTGACGCCGCTGCGTCGGCGATGCCGACGCAGGAACCGACCGAACCACACGGAACTAGCGAGAAGGACGAGGGGAACATGGCCAGCACGTTCAAATTCGAAGCCCGCGACCAGACCGGCAAGACGGTCAAGGGATCGATGTCTGCCGAGACCCAGAATGACGTCGTCGCAGACCTGCGTCGTCGCAACCTGACTCCGCTGGACATCCAGAAGAGCGGCGGTGGCGGCCTCTTCGGCGGCAAGAAGCCCAAGTCGGGCAAGATGAGCCGCACGCTCGCCAAGAAGTCCTCGGTCAAGAAGGGCGAGCTCGAGGTGTTCACTCGCCAGCTCTCCACGATGCTCAGCGCAGGCATTCCGATGCTCGAAGCGCTGGAGATCCTCGCGGATCAGGCGGAGTCGCCGGGCTTTGCGTTCTGTCTCGACAAGGTGGTCGAGGACATTCGCTCGGGCTCGGACCTCAGCAAGGCGATGGAGCAGCACAAGAAGGTCTTCAGCCACATCTATGTGAGCATGATCCGCGCCGGCGAGGTGTCGGGTCAGCTCGATGTGATCCTGTCGCGCCTCGCGGAATACCTCGAAGCGGCCGCGCATCTGCGTTCCGAGATCAAGTCGGCGATGACATACCCTGTCATCTCCCTCGTGCTCGTGTTCGGCATCGCGAGCTTCCTCATGATCGGCATCGTGCCGTCGTTCAAGCCGGTGTTTGACTCGCTCGAAGTCAAGCTGCCCACGCTGACGGTCGTGATCATGGACATCGCCTTCTTCATGAAGGACTACTGGTACGCCGTGTTCGGCGCGATGGCATGCGCGTTCGTCGGGCTCAAGCTCGCCGTGCAGACGGACCGCGGCGAATACCTGAAGGACGCGTTCGTGTTGAAGCTCCCGGTGTTCGGCGTGCTGTTCAAGAAGGTCGCGCTGTCGCGCTTCGCTCGCACGTTCTCGACGCTCGTGAAGAGCGGTGTGCCGATCCTTGGCGCGATGGAGATCGTGTCGCAGACCGCGGGCAACCGCGTGATCTCCGCCATCGTCGACTCGGCGCGCGACAGCGTGCGCAACGGCGACAGCCTGTCGGATCCGTTCATGAAGTCCGACGTGTTCCCACCGATGGTCGTCAAGATGATGTCGATCGGCGAGCGGTCGGGCGCGCTCGATGCGCTGCTCGAGAAGATTGCCGAGTTCTACGATCAGCAAGTCGAGGCCGAGGTGAAGGGCCTGACCTCGATGATCGAGCCGATCATGATCGCCGTGATGGGCGTGATCGTCGGCGGCATCGTGCTGGCGGTGTTCTTGCCGATCTTCAAGCTGCAAGAAAAGCTCGCGGGCGGCTGAGGAACGCATGGCACTCGGGCAAGGCATGCGCCGTGCGGCGCTCTACGGCGCAGCCGTCCCCGCTGCGTGCGCGCTGGTGTGGCTCGGGTTCCTCGCGGAGCCCGTGCCGGAGTTCGGGCAGTTGTTGTCGCAGATCAACGCCAACCTCCGTCTCGCGAACTCGATCCCCGCGACGGACAAGGACGGCAAGCCCGTGCCTGCGCGTGAGCAACTGCTCATTGCCGCGGAGCGCGACATCGCGCTCGCGTTGCGATCTGACCAGGCGAGCGCCGTGCTCGCGGAGTTCGAGGGGTTCGCGAAGAGCTTGCGCGGCGAGTATCTCGACGCGGCCGCGCACTATCGCCGCGCGCAATCGATGCCGGACTGCTCGGACGAGCAGCGCGCTGTGCTCGCGTTCAACGAATCGCGCATGCTGCGTCGCAGCGGCAAGCTGCAGGACGCCATGTCCGCGCTCGCCAACGCGCAGTTGCGCATGACGGGCGGCTATGCCGAGCAGTGCATGCTCGAGCGGGCAGAAATCGCAGCGTTGCTGTCGCGCGATGAGAACGCGGCGAGCGCGCAGTTGCGTTCGCAAGCTGCCGAGCTGCTCTCGGCAGTTCTGCGCTCGGATCGTCCCGTGGCATGGCTGCAAGCTGGCGACGTCTATGCGTCGCTCGGCGCCAACGCCGAAGCCGACGCTGCTTGGGCTCGCGCATCCAGCGCGGTCCCGATTGCAGACGGTCGTCGCGCCCGCCTCAAGTTGGCGGAGGGCGACGCCGATACCGCACTCCAGTTGTTCGAACGCGCGGCCAAAGCTGCGCCTGCCGAGATGAGGCGTCTGGTCCGCGAGGATCCGGCCGCCTGGCAGGCGATCGCCGAGGACGCGCGCTACCGACAACTGGTCGATTCGAGCGCAGCGGCTCCAGTCCGCTGATCGAATCGTCCGAAGGGAAGACAGTGACCAGGGAGCCATCGCTCCCACAACAACAGGGCAGTCAGGGAACCAACATGAACAAGCGCGAACAGGGCTTTACGCTCATCGAGCTGATGATCGTCGTTGCGATCATCGCCATCATCGCAAGCATTGCGATTCCGAATCTCCTCAGCGCACGCCTCAACGCCAACGAATCGGCTGCGATCGCGACGCTGAAGAATATCTCGTCCGCCCAGGCCCAGTGCCAGGCGTCGGGCGTGATCGATTGCAACAACAACGGCCAGGGCGAGTACGGCTTCTTCGGTGAGCTGTCCGGCGCTGACGCCGTCCGCACGGACGAAGCCGGCGCTGTCGGCACGGCGACGATCACGCCGCCCGTGCTGAGCAACGCGTTCGGCAACGTCGACACGAGCCGCGTCACGCGTTCGGGCTACATCTTCCAGATGTACCTCCCGGACACGACGGCGACGGGCGTCGC
>CAIYFF010000289.1 GCA_903925435.1 uncultured Planctomycetota bacterium
GCCAGGATGTCCGTGCACGTGTTGTAGCCGCCCGTTGCGATCACCACCTCCGCAGAGCGAATCATGGCCGCGGTCGACGGAACGAAGTTGCGGATCGTGCAATCGAGATCGGCCGCAGCATCGCGGATGCGTTGCTCCAACTCGGGTTCGACGAACGGACCCGTGAGGACCTCGGCGTGGAAGTCGATCTCGCTGCGCCGGGATCGCATCATCTCCAGGAACGGCAGGATCACCGTGTCCGCGCCGCCATCACCGCCGCCGATCGTGACGAGCACCGAAGGCTTGCCGCTGCTGGGTGGCAAGTCCTTGAGGCCGTCGTCCGGCGTGCACACGTAGTTCATGAACCGCGCACGGCTGGCCAAGCTCGATGGCAGCTGGTACTCGCGCACCGGGTCGTAGATCTCGCGGTTGCCATACACGACCACGTGGTCGTAGTTGGTCTCCAGGATCTCGTAGACGCCGTTCTTGCGCCACAGGTCGATGACCGACTTCGGCTCGTCGAGGATGTCGCGCATGCCGAGGATGCGCTGGCATCCGCCGTTCTCTTCGAGCCAACGCAAAGCCGGCAACAGTTCGCCGCGGCAGCCCGTCGGCGAGAGGTCCACAAGCAGCACGTTCGGCCGGTAGTCCTTCACCGTGTGAAGGATCAAGTTGCTGCGCAGGCTGCGAATCGCGTCGCCGCTGATCTGCAGCGATCGTGCTTCGTACTGCTCCGCCTCGACCTTCACGAGCGCAGGCAACTTCACATAGTCCGACCCCGCAGGCATGCCGTATCGATGCACCATCGGCGATCCCGTGACGAGCAGCACGGATGCTTCTGGGTGCCGCGCGCACACGGCCTTGATCAATGCCATGCAACGGCGCAGATGGCCGAGTCCAAAGGTGTCGTGGGAATAGACCAAGAACCGCGTGCCCTTGCCGAACGGCTGCTGCACGGTCGCGCGACGCGCCGGAGCCTCAGGCATCGCCGTGCGTTGACGCAGCGTCAGCAAGATGCCGCCCGCCTGAACCTGATCGGTCGTCACCCGCTCCATCGCGACATCGACGACGCGAGAAACGCCTTCCTTGGTCGTCAGCTCGATCGTCGCGCGCCCTTGGTCCGAACCGGAGCGCACCGAGGTGAGCGCCGGAGCCAACTCGCCAACGAGACTCTCGATACCGAGGACTTCGCCAAGCGAGCGCCCATAGGTGCGATAGACCGGCCAACCAACCAACTCGGCTGCGCTCTGGTTCGCAAACGTGATGCGATCCTCGCCATCGACAAGGAAGACAGGGCCGCCGATGCGTTCCAGCATCGCTTGCAGCGAAGTGTTGCGCTGGCGTTCTTGCACGAGCCTCGCGTGACTCGCGAACGCAGTCGCGATCGCCGCGCGCACCTGCGCTTGGGTGAATGGCTTCACCAGGTAGCCAGCAGCGCCTACATGCTCTGTTCGCTCGACGGTTGCTTGGTCTGCATACGCGCTGATGAACACCACGGCACACCCGTGCTTCTCCACCAACTGCGTCGCTGTCTCGACTCCGTCGGACCCGGATGCGAGATGGATGTCCATCAAGACGAGCTCCGGCCGCTCCGCCGCAGCGAGTTCGACGGCTTCATCGCGGTCCGCAGCGGTGCC
>CAIYFF010000290.1 GCA_903925435.1 uncultured Planctomycetota bacterium
CGAACGCGATTCTGATGGATGGCGTGCCGGTGACGATGAATTCGAACACGGCGAATATGAACGCCAACAGCGCGGTGCCATCGGTGGAAGGTGTGGAAGAGTTCCGGATTCAGACGAACTCCTACAGCGCGGAGTACGGGCGGTCGGGCGGCGGCGTGCTGACGATCGCGACAAAGTCCGGGACGAACACGCTGCATGGCAGCCTTTTTGAGTTTGTGCGGAACAGCAAGATGGACGCCAACAACTGGTTTGCGAATGCGAGCGGGCAGAAGTTGGCGACGTTCCAGCGCAACGAGTTTGGCGCCAGTTCGGGCGGCCCGCTGGTGATTCCGAAAGTCTATGACGGGCGGAACAAGACGTTTTGGTTTGCGGTGTATGAGGGACGGCGGCAGCGCTCGGCGTCGACGCGATTCTTTACTCTGCCGACGGACGAGCAGATGGGCGGTGACTTCTCGAAGACGCTGACGGCGGCGGGAGCATTGCGGAATATCTACGATCCGATGTCGACGGCGGCGGATCCGGCCCGGCCGGGGCAGTTTCTGCGGACGCCGTTTGCGGGGAACCGGATTCCGGTGAACCGGTTCGACCCGGTGTCGGCGAACGTACTGAAGTTCTTCGGGCCGAAGCCGAACTTGCCGGGGCAGCGCTCGATGACGCGGTCGTAGAACGCGATCGTCTGCTCCAGCGCCTTCTCGTCGACGCTTGCGGTCAGGGTCTTGCCGATCGCGAACACGACGCCAGCGAAGTGGCTGCCGAAGCTGTCGCGCAACTGCGGCTCCATGCCGTCGTAGGCGAGCGTCATCGGCGATGCGTCGACGGCCGCGAACATGCGATCGGCAGCGCTCACCGTGTCGCCCATGTCGGCGGCTGCGCGCGCGATCGACAGCTCACAGATCGCGACCCATTGCCCTGCTGCATCCCGGTGGCCCGGGGACTTCTGCGCGTAGTCGCGATAGCACTGCGCCGCCTTGCGGTATTGCTCGATCGCGGGCTGCAGGTTCTGCCGCGAACGGAGCTCGTCGGCAACGATCACGAGCGCGCGGCCCTGGAACCACAGCATCAATGGCTGATTTGGGTTCTCGCGCACGAGCCGCGTGTAGGCGCCAGCGAGCGCGCGCTGCTGGCCGATCTGCATGTGGAAGTCTTGGTAGGCGACGTGCAGGTCCGCGTTCTCGGGCATCGCGACCACGCCGCGCTCCAGTTCGCGCACGGCCTCGTCGTTGGCGCCGAGCCACTGGTAGACCAATGCTGCGCCGCGGTAGCCGTCTGCGGGCAACGTGCGCTGGCAGATCGCAAACAGGCTCAACGCCTCCTGCGCCTTCGCTGCCGTCTTCTCTTCGATCGGCACGATGCCGCGCGCGTCCGGCGTTCCGTCGTTGAGCTCGGCTTGGCGCAGCGTCACGAACTGCTGCTGGCACGCGCGAGCGCCGGCGAGCGCCGCCGGGCCGGTCACTGCAGCGCCGGGTTCGCCGTTCTTGCTCGTGAGTTCGAGCGCCTTGCCCGCGGCCTGCCGCGCGCCATCGAAGTCGGCGAGCTGGTAGCGCGCCTCGGCAACACCGCGCCACGCCGAAGCGTTCTCGGGCTCGATGTCGGTCGCCGTGAGGAAGTTGGACTCGGCGTCGGCGAGCACGGCCTGCGCGTTGAGGCCGCGGCGTTCGATCTTGCTGAGCTTCAGGTTGCCGTCGCCCGCGAGCACGAACGCGGCGGCCCAGTTGGGATAGGCCTTGCGGAGCTTGTCGGTGATCGCGAGCGCGCCGTCCGGATCGTCTTCGGCGAGCAGCTTCGCGGCTTCCTTGAGTTGGCCCTCGGCTTCGATGCTCGGCGCCGGCGCTCCGGAGCAGGTTGCGAACAGCAGATGGAGGGAGCCCAACAGGAAGGTGGCTTTCATCGTGGCATCCGGTGCAAACGGTCGGGCGCCGCAGGCCCGAACGGGGCGCGGCGCAGAGAGGGGTGGCCGAGCATTCCAGCGGGGGTTAGCCGGGGCGGCAAGGGCGGGAACAACTCCATGCTGCCCATGGCACGGTCAAGTCGGCGTCGGAACTGCCCGATAGAGCGACACCGCCCTCGTCCGGGCGCCCCCCAACCCCGATCCCGAGTGACCGCCACCCTTGCAGCGCCCGCGACGATTGTCGTCGGCAAGAGCCTCGACCGCGGCTCTGCCGCGGCGTTGCTGGCAGCGCTCGACCGCGAGCTTCGGGGCAAGCCGCAGCGGCTCGTGCTGGACCTCGGCGAAGTGGCGTCCTTCGACTCGGCGGGGCTGTCGACCGTCGTCGAGGGCATGCGGCGCGCGCGCGAACAGGGCATCGAAGTGCGCCTCCGCGGGCTCAGCCAGCCGATGCTCGACTTCTTCTCGCTCGTGTCGATCGATCGGCTCGCGGGCAAGCCGCCAGAGCCGCCGGAGCGACCTTCCTTCGTGCTGCGAGTCGGCGAGTTCGTCGAGCCCAAGGTCGACGGCCTGCTCGGCGTGCTGAAGACCGCGACGGACGTGCTCTACGCGCTGTTCGTGTTGCCGTTTAAGGGGCAGCGGCTCCGTTTCGACCGCATCGCGATGGAGATCGACCACTGCGCCGGCGGCGCGCTGCCGATCATCCTGCTGATCGCATTCCTGATGGGCCTGATCCTCGCGATGCAGGCTTGGGTGCAGTTGCGCATCTTCGGCTGCGAGATCTACGTCGCCGACATGGTTGGCGTCTCGGTGGTGTCCGAGATCGGCCCATTGATGACCGCGATTGCGCTCGCTGCGCGTTCGGGCTCGTCCAATGCCGCGCAGCTTGGCTCGATGGTCGTCGGCGAAGAGATCGACGCGCTGAAGCAGATGGGCATCCGGCCCGAGAGCTTCCTCGTGGTTCCCAAGGTCGTCGCGTGCGCGGTGTCGGCGGTGATGCTCACGGGCATCTTCGACATCGTCGGCATCTGCGGCGGCGCGTTGTTCGCGTGGGGCGTCGCCGACATCGAGTGGCTCGCGTTCACGGCGCAGTTGAAGCAGGCGCTGCACTTCGCGGACTTCGCGTTCGCGACCGGCAAGAGCCTCACGTTCGGCGCGATCATCGGCACTGTCGGCTGCTCGCTCGGACTTCGCGTGCAAGGCGGCAGCGAAGGCGTCGGCCGTGCCACAACCAACGCCGTGGTGCTCGGCATCTTCCTGATCATCGTCATCGACGCGGTCTTCGTGACCGTGCAGAGGCTGTTGCTCGCATGACCGCCATGCAACCGATCTCCGGGGCCAAGAACGCTGCGATCCTGCAGCCACAGGCGCGGCGCAAGACCGATGACCTCATGCGCGCCGTTGCGCTCACGAGCGTGTTCGGCGACCGCACGATCTTGCAAGGCGTCGACCTCGCGATCCGCCGCGGCGAAGTGTTCGTCGTGATGGGCCCGTCGGGCTGTGGCAAGACGACGTTGCTGCGCCATCTGTGCGGCCTTCTGCCGCCGACGCTCGGCGCGGTCACCGTCGATGGCCAAGACATCTATCGCGCATCGCAGGACCAACTGCAGGCGCTGCGTCGACGCACGGGACTGTCGTTCCAGGGCGGCGCGTTGCTCGGAAGCCTCACGGTTCTCGAGAACGTGATGCTGCCGCTCACCGAGAACACCGACCTCCCGCGCCGCGTGATCGAAGCGACTGCGCGCATGAAGCTCGAGATGGTCGGGTTGCTGCACGCTGCGCACCTGCTGCCGAGTTCGCTGTCGGGCGGCATGAAGAAGCGCGCGGCGATTGCGCGAGCGATCGCCCTCGATCCCGAGATCGTGTTCTTCGACGAGCCGTCTGCTGGCCTCGATCCGATCACGGCCGCCGAGGTCGACAATCTCATCTGCAAGCTCAACAAGGTGTTCGGCATCACGATGGTCGTGGTGACGCACGACCTGCCGTCCGCCTACGAAATCGCGGATCGCATCGTCGTCCTTCAAGGCGGCCGTGTCGCTGCGCTCGGACCGCGCGACGACGTTTGGAACAGTCCCGATCCCCGCATCCGCGACTTCATCGAACGACGCATGAACGAGTCGTCGGGTCGCGGCATGGACGTGGCAACGATGATGGAGATCTGACGATGCACGGAGCAAGACGATTGCGTCTCGGTATCCTCGCGCTGCTCTCGGGCGGCGCGTTCTTCGGCCTGCTCGCGTTCGTGCTGCAAGGCGCGTTCAGCGACGTGCGCGTTCCCTACTTCATCGTGTTCGAAGAGAACGTGAAGGGCATGGTGATCGGCAGCAAGGTCAACTTCCAAGGCGTGCCGATCGGCATGGTGCAGGACATCCGCTTCCAAGGCGGCAAGACGCTCGTGGAGTTGTCCGTCGATCCGACGCGCGCCGACATCCAAGACGTCACGCGCGCGCGCATGGACCGATTGCTCGTGACGGGTCAGGTCACGGTCGAGTTGGAGGGCTACGGCCAGGGAACGCCGCTGCAGCCTGGCGACTACATCCAGACCAAGACGGATCCGATGAACCAACTGACGAAGTCGCTGCCAGAGCTCGTGCCGCAAGTCGGGCTCGTGCTGCAGCGCATCGAGTCGATCGTTGGAAACGCGGAGCTCCTTCTGTCCGGCGAGAATCGCTCGCACATCACGTCGATCCTCGCGAACGTCGACGCGGCGACCAAAGAACTGCCGTCTGCGATCGCGCAGGGCAAGGCGCTGATGGCGCGCGCGGATGCGGCCTTGACCGATCTCGAGCAGACCTCGGCTTCGGTTCGTGCCGAGGTCGAAGCCACGGGCTCCGAGAGCCGCGCTCTGCTGTCCGGCCTGCGCGGGCCCCTGCAATCGGCGCTCACGACTGCGCGCGGCTCGCTCGACGAAGTGCGCGGGTTCATGCGGCAGTTGCGGCTTGCGCCCGACAGCCTGATCTACGGAGTCCAACGTCCAGCCGCGCCCGCGGGAGGCGATCGATGATGCAAAGGAATGCGATGTTGCTGTGCGCCGCGTTGGCGCTGTCGTCGTGCTCGAGCGTCGAAGTGCCGCGCGAATCGTGGTGGCGCCTCGACATTCCGGCTGCGGCCGCGACCACGGACTCGCGCGACGGCTTCGTGCTGCGCGTGCACGACCTTCAGCTCGGCAACGCGATGTCGGGCGACTTCCTCGTCATCGCGCACGGGCCGTCCAAGCTCGAAGCGCGCGAACTCGATCGCTGGGTTGCGCCGCTCGATCGGCTCGCGACCGATGCGTTCGTGCTCGGGCTCTCGCGCAGCGGCGCGTTCTCGCTCGTGAAGGGCGCGGGCGACGGCGGCGGCGAAGACCTCACGCTGCATGGCCGCATCACGGACTTCGCGGAGCATCGTCACGACGATGGGTCGCGCGCTGCCGTCGCGTCGTTCTCGCTGTGGGTCGAGGGCCGGGACGGAGTGCGCCTTGCCGACGAGTTCCGCGGCACGGCGCCGATCGAAGGCCAAGGCGCGGAATCGTCGGTGAAGGCTCTGTCGCTCGCATTGCAGCAAGTCATCGACCAAGTGCGCGCGCGCATTGTGCTGCAGTCGTTGACGACTGCGAACCCGGACGCAGCTCCGCCGCAAAGTCGGTGAGGGGTTGCTGCGCAGTCGCAGGCGAGGCGACGATGCGCAGATGAGCCGAGTTCGAGCATGGCTATGCGTCGCGTGGATTGCGGCCATCTCGTGCGCAGCGTTGGCGCAGGAGGTTGTGCCGTCCGTGTCCGGCATCGGACCTTCGCCGCTCGGCGCGGCGCGAACGTTGTGGACTCCGCCGGATCATCCGGTGTCCCCCGCATGGTCTGCATGGTTCTGCTACGGCGATGCCCGCTTCGACTTTCGCGACCATCGCTCGTGGATCGAGGATCTCGGCAAGCGCCATCGCGATGCCGGCCTCTCGGTTGTCGTCGCATTGCCAAAGGACGCGGCGCGCACGTTGAGCGCGGAGCAGCCAGCGTTCGTCGTCGCAGAGCTCGATCTCGATGACGCAGGCGGAGCGGGCGCAGCGCGCTTCTGCTTGCAGCAAAAGGGCTCGACCGAAGCGATCAGGTGCTCGGTGGAACGCGCGCGCGATCGCATCGAGGCGGCGCTCGCAGGCGATCTGATGCGCACCTCGCCTGGCGAGGCAGACGAACTGCTCGACTCGCTGCTCTCGGCAATCGGCGATGGTGTCATCGCGCGCGACTACGTTGCGCATTGCGTGAAGGCGTTGCCGCATTCTGGCGAAGCTCGCGCGCTGCAGATGCTGGAAGCGTGGTGGAAACGCGGTGACTACGCCGGCGCGCGGGCCGCATTCGATGCTGCGATGCAGCAGATCGATGGCGACGCGGTGGCTCTCGTCGGATTTGCCGACCTCGCGCTTCGCGGCGATCGGATCGATGATCGCATCGCGAAGACCTTGGTTGTGTCGCTTGCGCAATGCGCCGCGGCTGCGCCCGACGGGCCCGCGACGCAGCTCGTGTATCTGCGCGCTCTGTTGCGCGCGGGCCAGACGCGGCTTGCGCAGCGCCTTGTCGATCGCATGCCGAGCGTGCTCGGCGACGACGCGGAGGCGAACCTGCGACTT
Source organism: uncultured Planctomycetota bacterium (assembly GCA_903925435.1). GTDB lineage: Bacteria > Planctomycetota > UBA1135 > UBA1135 > UBA2386 > SXPK01. Next base: position 6,486 of record CAIYFF010000290.1, read on the forward strand.
GCCGAGACATGCATGGAAGCGGCCGATCCACTGCTGTTCCGTGCTGCCGCTGAGGCTGCCATCGCGCGCGTCGCGGCTTCGGGCCGTCGCGAGCATGACCGCCATCGGTTTGCCGCGAGCTATGTGATTCTCGCGCGCTGCGGCGCAAGCGCAGAGCAACGAAGCGAGCTCCTTGCGAAGTACCGCGAGGAGGTCGGCGATTTCCGCGGTTCGCCCAACAACGACGCGTGGTTTCTGATGACGGACCTCAGCTCGATGGGGCGATACGACGTGTTCGCGCTCGCGCTGATGGAAGAGATGGCGCAGCGCGATGGCGATGCGCTCGATCCGGCATACCGCGACACGTTGGCGCTCGCGGCGTTTGGTAGTGGCCAGGTGGAGCGCGCGGCGCAACTGCAGCGCATCGCTTTGGAGCAAGGAAGATTGGGCGCGGGCTATGCCGAACGGCTTGCTCGCTACGAGGAAGCCCTTTTGCTGCGAGCGGAGATCGACGCAGGTCGCAGCAAGGCGCGCGAGGATCGGTCGCGGCGCTGAAGCGTGCGAGCGTTCACATCCCGCCGAACACGACGATCGGCGCGGCCCAGCGCGTCGAATGGGTGAGCGGCCACGTGGTGGACACGGGGCCGGGCTGGGTCGCGATGCGATACGCCGCCGACTGCGCGGTGCTCGGCAGGTAGCTCTGCATGAGTTCGGTGAAGCTTTGGCTCGGCGTGCCGATGGTGTTGGCGCCTTGGTGGATGCCCGCCATCGCCACAATGAGCTCGTGGCGATCGGCGTAGACCGCGGGCGCGCGCGCGGTCGTGCCACCGAGTGGGCCGGAGCCGAGTTCGGCTTGGTAGGCGAGCGGCGATGGCATTCCGGTCCATTCGGAAACGCTCGCGATCGCGCCGTTTGGCGACGTGCCGAGCGTGATGGTGATCGAGCTCGTGGGGTTGGGGCCGACGATGCCGGCCCAGATCTCGGAATTGACGATCGCGGGAGCTGACGACACGCACAACGTCCATTGCGCGACGCCGCCGCCCTGGATGCGCGAATCGACGCTCGAGTTGCTCTCGTGGCAGACGACCAGCAGGCTGCCCGGCAGTGGCGTGTTCTGCAGTGGCACTGCCAGCGACGACACGTTCCACATCTGGTTGCTCGCGTGTTGGCGGAGTGAGGGCGCGGCAGTTGGCACGGTGCCGACGCGGAATGCGGCGACTGCGGTCGCGTAGTCCTGCGCGCGCGCGAACTCCCACTGCATCGCGATGGAAGTGGGCGCATTCGCGACGAGGAATCCGCACGCAGTCCAGGCCGCATTCGTGGCGCTGTTGGCGATCGGCTTCCAATCGGGCATCGGCTTTGGGATCGCTTCGCTCGCGTTCGCGGTCGCGATCATCGCGATGACGAGATCGCCGCGCGACGTTGCGATCGGCGCGCTTGATGCGGTCGCGATGGACGCAGTGTCCGCGCCGCTGCTACCTTCGGCCGCGAACTGCAGCGCGCCGATCGTGCCGCGGAACTCAGCCACCGTTGCTTCGATGCGCGATTGCGAGTTGGAGAACGTCACCGTGCAGGTGCGCGACGGCGATGCATCGACGCGGCCGACCCAGATCTGCGCGTTGCTGCGCGTCGAAGTCTGCGCACGGCACAGTTGCCATTGCGTGACGCCGCCGCCGCTCATCGTTGCGTTGCCCGCTTGCGCGTTCGTGCCGATGCACGCGACGAGCATCGCGCCGGGTGCGGGGCGCTGCGGCAGCGTGGCGACGCACTGCGCGCCCGTCTTCGAGGCCGAGTGCACGCGCTGCGCGAGCACTGGCACCTGTGCATTCGATGCGGTGGCAAATGCGAGCAACGAGCAAAGCGCGGTGAGGAGGTGGCAGATGGGGCGCATGAGGAGGCTCGATCGTTCCACGGGTTGGTTCTGCGAACGGCTGCGCTGCCCACGCATTAGGCACAGTGCATCCGGTTCGCCGTAGCGACCATCTGTAGGGCCATGCGGTTCGTCGGCGATCCGCGGATGTGCGCACAGAGAGCCCGATGGGGGCGGAGGAAGTGTTTCCGCAGCACTGCGCGCGGCCTTCTGACTCAGGCGCGCAGGCGGTCGCGAGCGGACTGTGCGTCGCGCGCGATCTGTGCACGCAGTTCGTGCACGTCGGCGAACTTCTGCTCACCGCGGATGCGGCTCACGAACGCGACCTCGAGTTCGCGGCCATAGAGATCGCCGTCGAAGTCGAAGAGGTGCACTTCGAGCGCGTTCTGCGCATCGCCGCCGAACGTCGGCCGTGCTCCGAGGTTGGCGACGCCAGGCAACACGTTGCCGTCGAGGATGGCCTCGACTGCGTAGACGCCGGTCGGCGGGAGCACGGGCGTCTCTGGCGTGAAGTTGGCGGTGGGGAAGCCGAGGCCTTTCCCGCGGCCGTCGCCGTGCCGCACCACGCCGAACGTCGACGCGCGGCGGCCGAGCAACCGCTGCGCAAGGTCGAGATCGCCGCTCGTGATCGCGCTGCGGATCTTGGTCGAAGAGACGGGCTGGCCGTCGCAGAGGAATGGCTGGCCTGCGCGCACCTCGAAGCCGAGTTCGGCGCCGAGTTCTCGGAACCTCGCTGGGGTTCCCTCACGGTCCTTGCCGAGCGCGCTGTCGTAGCCGAGCAGCAGTCCGGTGCAGCGCAATCGCGACGTGAGCAGGTCTTCGGCGAATCGGCGCGCTGTCATCTGCTGCAGCCGCGGTTCGAAGTCGAGCAACACGAGTCGCTGCACGCCAGCCCGGCGCAGGAGTCGCACTCGATGCGGCACGGACACGATCAACGGCGGCGCGTTGCCGCGGAGCACTTGGTCGGGATGGTTGCGGAACGTGACGACGGTCGGCACGCCGGGCAGCCGCGACGTCATCTCCAGCAGTTCGTGCAGCAAGCGCTGGTGGCCGAGATGCACGCCGTCGAAGACGCCGACGGCGACCACCGAATGGCTCTGCGGGCCATCGCCGACAAGGCTCGGCAGATCGAGCGCAAGCAGCGCATCGAGGCCTTCGATCAGCCGCATGGGTCGCCCGCGTCAGCTGCGCGCGTAGCGCTGCTCCAGTTCTTCCAGCTTGCCGCGCACGCGCAGCTTGTCGGCCGCCGACAAGCGGTCGACCATCAGCACGCCTTCGAGGTGGTCCATCTCGTGCTGGATCACGCGGGCGAGGAAGCCGCTGGCCTTCAGGCTCTGTTCTTTGCCGTCGAGGTCCTGGTAGACGACCGTGATGTCGACGTGGCGCTCGACCTCGGCGCGGATGCCGGGGAACGACAGGCAGCCTTCGTCGTCCCACTCGCGGCCCTTCTTCTTCAGGATGCGCGGGTTGACGAGGGCCAGCTCCTCTTCGCGCTTCGACTTGTCGCCGCTCGGGTTGAGGACCAGCAGCTTCTGTTCGATGCCGACTTGCGGGGCCGCGAGGCCGCAGCCGATCTCGTCATACATCGACTCCATCATCTTGGCCGCAAGGGCGCGAAGGTCCTGGTCGAAGGCGGTGACGGTCTGGCCGCCGCGACGCAGCGCGGGGTGTGGGTAGACGAGGACTTCCAAGGGTTCCATCCGAGGCTGCTCTAGGGTCAATGGCGCACGCACGGAAGACCGCAGACGTGCAATCGCGTTCTTTGCGCCGACAGGGATCGTTGCGGGGGCCAACGGGGCGAGGTAGATTCTTCGCCCCTTTCCCCGGCGTCAAGCCGTGTGAGACGGGCCCATCGCATGGTCGACCTGAGCAAACACCTCGAGAACGCAGCGGACGCCGTCAAGCGGCGCAACCATCCGCTTGCGGTCAAGATCTACTCGCAGGTGCTCGCGATCCAGCCCGACTACGGCGATGCCCGCGATGGCTTGCGCAAGGCGCTGTTTGCCAAGGCTGCGCAGAAGCCGACCAGCAAGTTGGTCGCGATCCTCGGCGGCGGCGTGCATCTGCTGACGGGCCACCTGCTGCGCCTCTGCGGCCAGCACAATGGCGCGGCGAACGCGTTCGAGCGCTACCTGGCGCTCGATCCGCTGCACGAGGGCTCCAACCTCGCGCTCGCGACGTCGCTGCGCAAGGCGGGGCACCGGCGTTCGGCGCTGGCGGTGTTTGCCGCGTATGCGCAACAGCAGCCGCGGTGTCTGTTGGCCGCGCGCTCGGCCGGCGCCTTGCTCTACGAGCAGGGCAAACTCCACGAGGCGCTCGCGTTCTACGAGATGGCGCTCAAGGTCGACCCGCGTGACCAAGAGGCGCTGAAGGCGCGCAAGGACCTCGCGGCCGAAGGCGCGCTGAAGAGCACCGGCATCGAGACGGCGCAGAGCTCGCGCGAGTTGATCAAGGACAAGTCGCTCGCGCAGAAGCTCGAGCAGCAGAGCCGCATCCAGCTCAGCCCCGAGGAGCTCGACCGCCAGATTGCAGCGACCGAAGAGGAGCTGCAGCAGAAGTCTGGCGACCCCGCGCTGCTGCGTCGCATGGGCAAGCTGCTGGAGCAGAAGAAGGACCTTCGCGGCGCGCTCGAGTGCCTCGAGTCCGCCGCGCAGAAGCTGCCCGACGACCAAGACCTGCTCGACCAGGTCGGCGACTTGCGCTTGCGCGTGCAGGAGTCCTTCGTGCAGAAGGCGATCGCGCGCGGCGACAGCGCTGCTGCCGAGCGCGCCGAGCGCGCGCTCAACGACGCTCGCGCCGCCGAATACCGCCGCCGCATCGACAAGAACCCCGCCGACCTCGGTCTGCGGTTCTCGCTGGGCTCGGCGCTGTGTGAGTTGCGCGACTTCGACGCGGCGATCGCCGAGCTGCAGCAAGCCGTGAAGGACCCGCGCAAGAAGGCCGAGGCGATGTTCTTGCTGGGGCGCGCGTTCCGCGGCAAGGGTCTGCCCGATCTTGCGCTCGGCCAGTACGAGAAGGCGCTCGCCGCCGCCGGCCAAGCTACCCTCGCAAAAGATGCCCTCTACGAGATGGGGGGGCTGTGCGAAGAGCAGGGCAAGCGCGATGCTGCGCTTCTGCATTACGGCCGCATCCTGGAGCAGGACATCGGCTACCGCGACGTGGCACAGCGCGTCGACCGACTCAAAGCGTCCTAGCAGCACAGCCTGCTTTGGCGCATTCTCCCCTTCCAACCAACGTCCGATAGATCCCCAACGAACCGCACATGGCTCATAGCAAGCAGGCGCTGAAGCGCGCCCGTCAGTCCGACAAGGCCCGTATCTCCAACAAGGCCAAGATCTCGTCCCTCAAGACCGTCATCAAGGCGCTGCATGCCGTGGTGAAGACGGGCGATGCCGAGAAGGCGGATGCGCTCGCGCTCCAGGCCTTCCAGATCATGGACAAGGCCGCGAAGACGCGGACCATCCACCCGAACAAGGCTGCGCGCCACAAGAGCCAGGTCATGCGCGCCGTCAGCACCGTCAAGAAGAAGTAGTCCCGCTCGGGACTGCTGCCTTGATCGAGCGGCCTGCGCGTTGCGCGCGAAGTGGCCGCCCTCGAAATGCGACGCGCCGTGATGCGGCGCGCGCGCACGTACGGACCCAGTGGTCCGTCGCGTCTTCGATCGCTTCGGCGACGATCAGCCTTGCAGCAGCTGCAACGCGGCCTGTGGCTGCGTGTTGGCCTGGCTGAGGATCGCGATCGCGGACTGCTGCAGGATCGAGTTGCGCGTCAAGGACGCGGTCTCGATCGCCACGTCGACGTCGCGGATGCGGCTTTCGGCTGCGGACGTGTTCTCGACCTGGATCTGCAGGTTGGCGATCGTGGCCGTCAGGCGGTTCTGCACCGCGCCGAACTGGCCGCGGACGCGGCTCACGGAGTTGATCGCGCTGTCGACGAGGTCGACTGCAGTCGATGGCGCGCCGGCGCTGCCGATGTCGAGCGAGGACAAGCCCAGCGTCGAGGACAGCGTGTCCGACGTGCTCAGTTGGATCGTGTCGATGCCCGTCGCCGTGCCCGTGCCGACCTGGAAGGTCAGCGTCGAACCGGTGCCGTCGAGCAGGCGCACGCCGTTGAACGTCGTCGATTGCGCGATGCGGTCGATCTCGTCGATGAGGTCGGCGAATTCCTGGTTCAGCGTGTCGCGGTCCTGCGAGCTGACCGTGCCGTTGCTGGCCTGGATCGCGAGTTCGCGCATGCGGATCAGGATGTTGCTGACCTCGTTCAGCGCGCCTTCGCCCGTCTGCGTCAGCGAGATGCCGTCTTGGGCATTGCGGATCGCCTGGTTGGTCGAGCGGATCTGCGCGCGGAAGCGTTCGCTGATCGCGAGTCCTGCTGCATCGTCCGCTGCGGTCGAGATGCGGAGGCCGGTCGACAGGCGGCGGTAGTTCGCCTGCAGGCGCTCGGTGGTCTGCGACAGCGAGCGCTGCGCGTTGATCGATGCGATGTTGGAGTTGACGCGAAGGCCCATCTGATTCCTCGATTCCTTTGCCTTGCCACCGACGGGATCA
>CAIYFF010000291.1 GCA_903925435.1 uncultured Planctomycetota bacterium
AAGTTGTTCGTCCAGTGTCTACCCACGGCTTTCGCCGCGGGCGGCTGGCAGGCCCGGTCCGACCCGAAGGCCAGACCTACCTGCATTTTCACGTACTCACACGCTCGACTTCGAGGCCACCCAGTATGCGAAAGATCGTCCGCGTCGGGCGTTTTGGCCGTCAGCGGGGCGGAGGAAAGTAGCGACTTTCTCGGCCACGTCAAGCCTAGCATCAAAAAATCGCGGCCAAACCTTCGCTCCTGGGGAACCCACCGCAAACCTCCTTGGGAAAACGGTTTAGGAGCGTATCCCCAGGGCCCCCACCGAACTTTTTCGGCCGGGAGACCCTTTTTTGGCGATTCCCCTAGGTCCCATGGAGCCGGCGGGCTCCGCCCTCAGGCCCTGGATCCATGCCGGCACACCACCGTGGTGTAGATGCCGCCTCGGACCTTGAACTCACCCTCGACCTCGAGCCAGCGTGGCGCCAGCAGGCCCATCAGGTGATCGAAGATCCGGTTGGTGACCGCCTCGTGGAAGCCACCCACGTCGCGGTAGCTCCACAGGTAGAGCTTGAGCGACTTGAGCTCCACGCAGCGCTGGTCGGGCACGTAGCGGATGCGGAAGGTGCCGAAGTCCGGCTGGCCCGTCTTGGGGCACAGGCAGGTGAACTCCGGGCACTCGAACCGGATCTCGTAGTCGCGGCCCGGGTTGGGGTTGGGGAAGGAATCGAGGATGGAAGCGTCGTTCTTGGGCGTTCCGGCTGACATGCGGCGGATGCTAGCAGGGGCGCGCCGGGTGCACAGGGTCGCGCACCCTGCTCCCAATCGTTCACTCGACGGACGGCTTCGCCGCGAGCCACGGTGCCGCGAGCGCCTCACGTCCCTGGCTGGGCGCAAAGTTCATGCACACCGGCCCCTCCGCATGCGAACAACGCATCTTGCTGCATGGCATGCAAGGCGGCGGCGCTGGGTGCTGGAGGATGCGGCCAGTCGGTGGCGCAGTTCGGATCGGATCCTGCGGCCCGAACAACACCGTCGCCTTGGCACCGACCGCAGCAAGCACATGCGTCGGCCCCTGGTCTGCGCCCCAGACTTCGCCGCCGCTGCGATTGACGACCTCGCCGAGGCCTACCAGGCGTCGCAACTGCCCCCGGCTCTGCTGCAGCACGGCCGCGCCCGGCGGAACCTCGGCATCGCTGTTCTGCGGCCCGAGCACCACCAACACCGGCAACCGGCCAGCCATCGCCTCGGCCACGGCCGCAGAGCGCAGACTGCGAGGATCGCCAGGACTTCCGAGCAACAGCGCCAAGAACGGCTTCCCTGGGTCCACTCCCGCATCGCGCACCGTCTGCGCGGCGACCTCCACTTCTGACTCCGTCGCCACGAGGAGCGGCGGCAGCGCGCGAGCGGACGGCGCCAACTCTCGCACGATCGCGAGCGCTGCGAGCCCCGGGTGCCGAGGCCCATCGACCAGCACCTGTTTCGTCAGCAGGACTTGGCTCCATGGCTCCTGCCGCCATGGCCCCGCAGCGCCGATGCGGAGAGGCGCGCCGGAAAGCCACGCGCACGCGGCGCTCTTCCAGTTGCCTTGGAGGTCGAGCGCGACCTCGCAGTTGAGCCTGCGCATCGCCGAACGCGTCGTCCCGAGCAGCGCACGAACCCCGCCCCGCCGATCGTGCTGCACGACGCTTGCGACGAACGGCAGTTGCTCCAGCAGCGGCGCGTTCTCCTTCTGCGTGACGAAGTGCAGCTCCAAGTCCGGCCGCGCCTCGTGCAGCGCGCGCACCGCGCCGAGCGATTGCACGAGGTCGCCCATCGCCGACAGACGGACGATCAGCACCCGCGTCATTTCGGCGCGTTCCGCTCCTCGACGACGAACACGAGGTTGCCCGCTCGCAGGCGCAGGCGCTCGGCAAACGCAGAGCCCATGGGAGGCACGCCAACGCTCTCGCGCAGGATGAAGTTCTTCTGCGGCGCCCGGTGAGTCTCTTCCTGGCCGGTCGGCAACAACCCGGCGCCGAGCAGCAGTGAGCCGTGCACATGGCCGTAGCCCTCGACAGCCTCTGGCGCCGCGCCGATGCGCCGCAGTTCGGACTGAAGGATCGGCGCGTAGGGCTCGACCGCACGCGGCCCGACCATCCAACGCTCGCGCCAATCGGCAAGCGCAGTCCAGTTGGCCAGCAGCGGCAACCACAGGCACATCGCGATCAGCGCGCGCGGCGTGCGAACGGCAAACGGGAGCAGCGCGAGCGCGAGCGCCAGAACCGGAGTCCGCGGCGGAATCGGCGCTGGAACCCACGGCAAGGCCAGCAGCATCAACGCTCCGAGCACGCCGAGCACGCGCAGCGACACTTGGCCAAACGCGCCGATGCGCCCCGCGTAGAGCGCGTAGTGCGCAGCGGCGGGCGCCACCGCGAACGTGAACAACGGCACGTTCGGCAGCAGGTAGCGGGTGGGCTTCTGCGGGAACAGGGCGAGCACGAACACCGCGACGATCGCAGCACCGCTGCACATTCGCAGCAGCAGATCATCCGCGCCCATCCGTGCGTCGCGCTTGCCTCGATGCTCCCAGAAGCACCAGAACACAAACGGCGCCTGGATCAGCGCTGCGCGCAGGAAGTAGCTGGGCAGATCCCAGAGGTGCTTCCACTGGTAGCCGGCGAGCCTCCCCACCGTCTCGCGGCCGGCAACTTCCGCAGCCGCGGCGTTGGCGGGATCCGCGCGAAGCAAGAGCACCCACGCGAGCGGCAGGGCCAACAGCGGCACGAAGTAGAACAGCGCGCCGCGCATGCGCCGATGCCGAATCCAGACCGTCCACGCGCCGAACGCGAACATCAGGTAGGGCACGCCCTTGGACAGCAGCGCAAAGGCTCCGACACAGCCAGCGAGCAACAGGAATGCGCCGCTATCTCGCGACGCGCCATAGGCCAACAGACAGATCGAGCCTGCGGTCAAGCACGCGAAGATCGGGTCGATCTCCGCCGTCGGAAAGCTGTGCACGACGAGCGGCGAACACACGATGCCGAGGGCAGCGATCCAGCCCGCGGTCTCCGAGAACGCGCGACGCTGCAGCGCGAACGCGAGCGTGGCCAGCAACCACACGGCGAGCATCGACGGCAACCGCAGCGCGAGATGCCCTTCGCCCAAGAGCGATGCTGCGCCGGAGAGGATCCAGTAGTGCAGCGGCGGCTTCGCGAACGTCGGCTCGAAGAACAGCGTCGGCACGACGTAGTTGCCGGTCTGCAGCATCTCGAGCGCGATCTGCACGCGCCGCCCTTCCGTGCCCGTCCAATCGAGCAGCAAGGCCTGCGGCAACATCGCCGCTGCGGCCGCGACGAGCAGCAACAACGCGGCGCGCAGAGTGCTCACGAAATCCCCGCGACCTTGTGCCGCAGAATGCGCGTGCGCAACCAGCTCACCGCAAAGCAGTCGCGCAGGCCGCGGAGCGCACGGTTGCCGATGCCGTACTTCGCGACGCCGGCTGCGCGCGGACGATGGTTGACGTCGCGCTCGACGACCTTGCCGCCTTGGTAGCGCACCAACGTCGCCATGAAGCGGTGCATGCCGACGAAGTGCGGCGCGCACAGGAAGAACTCGCGCCGGATCGTCTTGATGCCGCACGCTGCGTCCGTGACCTTGTCGCCGGTAACCCAGTTGCGGACGCCATTGCCGATGCGCGAACTCATGCGCCGCGTCCACGTGTCCTGGCGCTTGCGGCGCACGCCGACGACGGCGTCGGCCTGACCGCTCTCGACCAGCTTGACCATGTCCGGGAGGTCGCGCGGATCGTTCTGCATGTCGCCGTCCAGCGTCGTGATGATCGGCGCGGAAGCGACCTCGACGCCGGCCATCACGGCGCCGCTCTGCCCGCAGTTCTTCTCAAGCGCGACGATGCGCAGCCAGGCCGCGTTGTGGTCCTTCTTCCACTGCTGCATGCGCGCACGGCTTTGGTCCTTGGAGCCATCGTCGACGAGCAACGCCTCGAACGGACCATGCGGCACGAGCACTGACTCGATCTCGTCGAGCAAGTTGGTCACGTTCTCCTCCTCGTTGTAGATCGGGACGATCAACGAGAACCGTGGCCCCGACGAAGCGCGGGCGCTGTCACTCATATTGCTCATGCGTGCTCCACTCGCAGGCGGCCATCGACGGCGACGCTGCGCTTGCCCTTCTCGGCGAGGATGAACGGATTGACTTCGACTTCGGCGATCTCGGGGAAGTCGACGACGAGCTTCTGGATGCGCAGCAGCGCGTCCGCCGCGGTCGCGACGTCTGCGGCCGGCGCGCCGCGGAATGCGGCGAGCAACGGCGCGCCTTTGAGGCGTTCGAACATCTCTTGCGGGTCCTTGCCGTCGAGCGGGCCGACGCGGATCGACACGTCGCGCATGACCTCGACCAGCACGCCGCCCAGTCCTGCGGCAAACAGCGGCCCGTAGCGGCTGTCGCGCGTCATGCCGATGAGCACTTCGCGATGCCCCTGCGCTTGCGATTGCACCTGCAAGCGCACGTCGGGGAACTTGCCCTTGAGCCGCTCGATCAGGTCGGCCGCAGCGGCGAACACATCGTCACCCGTGCGCAGACCCACGCGCACCGCGCGATGCTCGCTCTTGTGCAACAACTCGGCGGCCTCGGCCTTCAGCACGACGGGCCACCCGAGTTCGTGCGCGGCGGCGACGGCCTCGCCCGGAGTGCGCACGCGGCGCGATGCCGGCAGCGGGATCCCATACGCGGCGAGAACGGCTTCGACCTCGGCGTTGGCGAGCCATCCGCTGGCGCGGCCCTTCTTGCGCAGAATGCGCCGCGCGGCCGCCTTGTCGACGCGGAAGTCCGGCACGCGCGCGGGACGGCGTTCGAGCCAGCGCGTTCGGCGGAGCATCTGCCGCAGCGTCGTCGCCGCATCCTCGGGGTAGCGGAACACGGGGATCCCCGCGTCGCGGAGGATGCGCTGCGCCTCGTCGCCGCGTTGACGCCCCATCACGCACGCGAGCACCGGACGGCCGCAGCCGCGCGTCTCGTCGACGATCGCCTGCGCGACCGCGGCGGCGTCGATCATCACCGGCGACACGAACAGCACGACGAGGCCTTCGACCGTCGGGTCGGCGGCCACCACCTTGAGCGCTGCGCGGTAGCGCGCGGCGTCGGCCGACGCGATCAGGTCGACTGGGTTACGCACCGAGGCCTCGACCGGCAGCGCCTTGCGCAGCGCCTTCTCGGTCGCCGGCAGCAGCGGGGCCACTTCCATGCCGAGCCCGGCGATCGCGTCCGTCGCCAGGATGCCTGGGCCGCCCGCGTTGGTGACGATCGCCATGCGCGGCCCCTTGGGCAGCGGCTGGTCGAGCAGCGCCTGCGCGAGCGCGAACATGTCGCGGAAGTTGTCGACGCGCAGCACGCCGCACTGCGCCAGCATCGTGTCGGCGGCAACGTCGGCGCCCGCAACCGAGCCCGTGTGCGAAGACGCGGCGAGCGCGCCCGCATCGCTGCGGCCCGACTTGACCGCGATGATCGGCTTCTTCCGCGACACGCGCCGCGCGACCTCGACGAACTCCTGCGGCTCGCCGACCGTCTCGAGGTAGAGCAGGATCACGCGGACGTTGGGATCGTTTTCCCAGTAGCCAAGAAGGTCCGCGGCCGTGACGTCGACGCGATTGCCGACCGAAGCGAACATCGCGACGCCGAGCCCTGCCTGCGCAGCGTCGGCGAGGATCGCCTCGCCGAGCGCGCCAGACTGCGACACCATCGCAACTGCGCCAGGCCGCGGCATCGTCGCCGAGAAGCTCGCGTCGAGCGCATAGCCCTGCTCGGCATTGACGATGCCCATGCAATTGGGACCGATCACGCGCATGCCGTAGCGCTTGCTGATCGCGGCGAGCTTCTCTTCGCGCACGATCCCTTCGCCGCCGACCTCGCGGAATCCGGCGGTGATCACGACAAGGCCCTTCACGCCCTTCTTGCCACACTCTGCGGCAACCGCGAGCACCGCGTCCGGCGGCACGACGAGCACGGCAAGATCGACCGGCCCCGGAATCGCGGCGACCGAGCGATACGCGGGCACCGACAGCACGACCTCTGCCTTCGGATTGACGGGATAGACCGGTCCGGTGAAGCCGCCGCGAATCAGGTTGCTGACGACCTGCCGGCCAATCGATCCCGCGCGTCGGCTCGCGCCGACGACTGCGACGGATCGCGGACGGAACAGGCCGTCGAGGCCCTTTTGGCGGTCTTGCTTCATGCGAACGAAGCGGCGCACCTTAGCGAACGGAGCGCATCTGCGAAACGACGCGACCTTGCCTTCGCGAGGAGCGCACCGATGATCGGCCGCCATGCTGCTTCACGGGCTGAAGGCGCTGCGTCCGCATCAGTGGGTCAAGAACCTGCTGGTGCTCGCGCCGCTCCTGTTCTTCACGCCGATCGGCGGCCAGAACGCGGAGCCGCGGCTCTTCGATGCCGCGGCTTGGCTGCAAGGCTTGCTCGCATTCGCTGCGTTCTGCCTCGCGGCGAGCGGCGTCTACGTGCTGAACGACATCGTCGATCGCGAGTCGGACCGACAGCACCCCAAGAAACGACTGCGGCCGATCGCGTCCGGCGCGCTTCCCGTTCCCGCGGCACTGCTGCTGCTGGCGCTCGCCTGGGGTGGCGCCGCAGCGATCGCGCTGAACGTCGACAGCGGACGCGCGGCTTTTGCAGCCTTGGGCCAACCAAACACTGCGCGCTTTGGCGGCTTCGCATGGTGGCCATTTGGCTACCTCGCGCTCAACCTCGCCTACTCGTTCTGGTGGAAGCGCGTCGTCGTGCTCGACTGCATGTGCATCGCGATCGGCTTCGGCATCCGCGTCAAGGCGGGCGCGGCAGCGATCGCAGTCGATGCCTCGCACTGGATCCTGCTCTGCACGTTCTTCTTCGCGCTGTTCCTGGCGTTCTGCAAACGCTTCGAAGAGTTGGGCAAAGTCGCAGGCGCAGAAGGCGCCACGCGCGCAACGCTGCGCGACTACTCCGAGCCACTGCTCGGCATGCTGATCGGACCGCTGGCTGCGCTGAGCATCCTCACCTACGCGCTCTACACGGTGAGCCCCGAGACGATCGCGCGCCACGGCACCGACGCGCTGATGTACACCGTGCCGTTCGTGACCTACGGCGTGTTCCGCTACCTGTTCCTCGTCTACCGGAAGAGCGAAGGCGGCGATCCGTCGAAGTTGCTGTTCCGCGATCCGCCGCTCGCCGTGTCCGGGATCTGCTACCTCGCCGTCGTGCTGTTCGTGTTGCACGGCAAGACGCTGGTCGGCTGACGCCGCAAGACGCGCAACGCAGCGCGTTCGCGCTCAACGCAACGGCAACCGCCAACTCGCGGCGAGCTGAGGGTCGCCGCGCAGCCACATCGTGCGGCACAGGTCGCCGAGCGATGGCGCGGGCGCCACTTCGCGCTTCGTGTCGCCGTCGATGACGACCACGTTGGCGTTCATGTCGACGAGACGCGCATCGAGCCATGCCTCAGCCTTGTTGGCGTCCTTGATGGCGATGCGCAGTTCGTTGCCGCCGAGCCGCGCCTCGAGTCGTTGACCGCCGGCAGGGCTCTCGTTGCGCAGCCAGTAGTGATCGCGCACGACGCCGTCCGTGGGATCCCACAGCA
>CAIYFF010000292.1 GCA_903925435.1 uncultured Planctomycetota bacterium
AGTGTGGTCGGGGCTGGTGGCAGTGGACGTCGGTCGAGGCTGCACGCAGCCGCGGCGGCGAGGAGGATCGTCGCGAAGCGAGAGAGTCGCATCGCGCCATCGTGCGCCGCGTCGCATGTTGCTTCCACTGCGCGGCAGAGGCCGCGTGGCTCAGCCGCTTCGGCGCAGGTTCTCTCGCAGCGGCAACGTGACTTCGGGCACTGCGTCGAGCCACAGCGGCGGACCCATCGGGTCGCGCGTCGCGCCGGTTGCGTGGCGGATCGCTTCGGCGTCGATGAGCATCGTCTGTGCGATGGCGCCGAGATCGGCGTTTGCTTCGCTCGCAAACATCGCCGTCTGGCGATGGTCGGGCAGCTGCGGAAGAAGTGCGTTGAGCGCGGCGCGATGGCGCGGACCGACGGTGCGTTCTGCTTCGTCGACGACCACGAACTCGACGTCAGCGAACGTCAGCAGTCCTTGCGTCTTCAGGTCGAGTGCCTGTTCGGGCGTCGCGATGAGCACTTCGAGGCCCGTGCGCAATGCGCGCGACGCGCCAGCGCCCGCGATTGCGTGTTCGATCGGCACGTAGCGCGTAAGTGCCGCGAGTTGGTGGTAGGCGGCGACGGCGTGTTCGGCGTCGTTCACGAGCACGAGCCCGCGCGGCGCGCCAGGCGCCGCGGGCATCATCGGCACGCAGAGCCGTTGCAGCATCGCGAGCGCCCACGCGACCTTCTTGCCGGTGCCGTTCGGCGCCAGCGTGATGAGGTCGCGGCCTTCGATCAGCGCGGGGATCGCCATCGCCTGCAGTGGCGTGGGTTCTGCCGTCGGCGCGGGCAACGCGCGGCAGAGGGCCTCGAGCAGGCCGAGCTGGAAGAAGGTCAGCACGGGAGTGGTGCGGGGGAGATGCCGAACTATGGAGCAAGAAGGGTGCCTCGCCCGGGTGATCCTCGGGGTGCGCAGCTTCCGGACACATGTGCGCACGGGCGCAATGCGATGCGCGCACAGTTGTTCGGACGGTGGTCGCAATCGCAGTCGCGGAGGCTTTTGCGCCCGTCCTCTGGCCGGACAGTGCGGCATTCCCGCCGACGATCCGGCGGTTGGCCGCCAGCACCGTCGGCCTCGCATCGCTGCTCGCGCGTCCGGGCACGCACGCTGCAAACCCGTGCGGCGCGCGGGTAGAACCCTTCGCCCCTGGCGTCGCTCGGTGGCAGCCCCAAGCAGTCGCTGCGGGCCTGCAACCGAGCCAACGCCTCGCGACCCCAACCCCGCCAGCCAGCCCCATGGCCAAGAAGCCCCCTTTCCGCCGCGTCCTGATCGCCAACCGCGGCGAGATCGCGGTCCGCATCTGCCGCGGCCTGCGCGAACTCGGCATCGAGTCGATCGCCGTGCACAGCGAAGTCGATCGCAAGTGCGCGCACGTTCTCGCCGCCGACCACGCGTTCCCGCTCGGTGGCAACACCGCGGCCGAGAGCTACCTCGACGTCGGCAAGATCCTCGCCGCCGCCAAGGCGATGGGCGCCGAGGCGATCCATCCGGGCTACGGCTTCCTCAGCGAGAACGCGAACTTCGCGCGCGCGGTGCGCGATGCGGGCCTCGTGTTCCTCGG
>CAIYFF010000293.1 GCA_903925435.1 uncultured Planctomycetota bacterium
CAGAAGG
The DNA here is from genome assembly GCA_903925435.1 of uncultured Planctomycetota bacterium. Taxonomy (GTDB): domain Bacteria; phylum Planctomycetota; class UBA1135; order UBA1135; family UBA2386; genus SXPK01. Next base: position 8 of record CAIYFF010000293.1, read on the forward strand.
CGGGGGTGTCGCCTGAGCGGTTGGCCCGCATCGATGCCGTTTGCGAGCAGGCCATCCGCGAGGGGCGTATTCCAGGCGCGGTGGCGCTGGTGGCCCGCAATGGCAAGGTGGTCTATCACAAGGCCTTCGGCATGGCCGACAACGAGGCCGGCCGGGCGCTCAAGCGCGACGACATCTTCCGCATCGCGTCGCAGACCAAGGCCGTCACCTCGACTGCGGTGATGATGCTCTGGGAGGAAGGGCGGTTCCGGCTCGATGATCCGGTGTCGAACTGGATCCCAGAGTTCAAGAAGCCCCAGGTGCTCAAGACCTACAACGAGGCCGATGGCACCTGGACCGGCGAGCCGGCCAAACGTGAGATCACCATCCGCGATTTGCTCACGCACACCTCGGGCCTCGGGTACGGCGTCATCGACGGCGACGCCCGCTTCAAGAAGCTCTACGCCAAGGCCGGCGTGGTGGATCTTTTCACCACCGAGCCCGTGACCATTCGCGAGAGCGTGCTACGGCTGGCCAAGATGCCGCTGCACCACCATCCGGGTGAGAAGTTTACCTACAGCGAGGGGCTCGATGTGCTGGGCTATTTCATCGAGGTGGTTTCGGGCATGCCCTTCGATGCCTTCCTGCAAAAGCGCCTTTTCGGGCCGCTGGGCATGAAGGACACGGGCTTCTACTTGCCGGCTGAGAAGGCCGCTCGGTTGGTGGCCGTCCAGAAGCCCGAGGGTGGAAAGTGGGTGCGCTATCCGGTGACTTTCTACGATCCGAACTATCCGATCACAGGCGCCAAGTCGTTCTTCTCGGGCGGCGCAGGGCTGTGCAGCACGGCCCTCGACTACGCAACCTTCCTGCAGATGTACCTCAATGGCGGCGAGTTGGGCGGAAAGCGGATTCTCAGTCGCACGACCATCGAGATGATGATGCGCGAGCAAGTGGCCAAGAGCCTCTTCGGCGGCGGCGACAAGCATTATGGGCTGGCCTTCGGAGTGGTCACCGAGCAGGGACAGGCTCGGGGTGGCGAGGGCAGCGCGGGCACCTTCGATTGGGGCGGCTATTTCAACACGCAGTACTTTGCGGATCCCAAGGAGCAAATTCTCGGCGTGTTCATGAAGCAGACGCAGGGCGGCGACGACAATACCGGTTGGAAGTTCCGCCAATTGGTCGGGCAGACCATCGATGATTGAGTGCCGATGACTGTGGAGCGTCGGCTAACCGTCAGGTTCTGTATTCTCCGCAGCCTGCGGGCCTTAACCCTTTTGCTGGCGGTCGTGGGTCTGGTTTTCTCAGGGTCTATGAGGGCTGCTGAGACGGTGGCGGCGCTCAGCGGATTTGCGTTCGAGTCGGCCTCGGGAAGCCCTCCGGTCGTCGCGGTGGTCAGCAATACGGCGGTCGCCTTCCGTGCGGTGACTGGCAAGACAGCACTCTCAGGTTTGGTGCCTATCTTCGCTGTTGAGACCCACGGGCGAATCGAGTTGCGGCGAATCCCAGGCAAGGGACAAGAGAGTTTCAGCGACCCCGTCTTTTTTGCCTGGCCGCCGCGACGGGAGTCGGAGGCTGGCAAGGTCTCAGGTCGATGGGAGGCGTTGGCCATTCGTGAAGATCGCTCGCGTCATCGCTTCGCCTTGGAACTGGCGGTCGATGGCCAACGCGTTTCAGCGCGCTTTGATCCCGACACCGATTATCGCTTCGCCCATTTGACCGAGGGACGCTTGGAGCGCGGCCGCTTGGACCTGCAGGTTGCCTACCTCAACGACCACTACCTTCTGTCGGCCGAGCGGCGGAAGGATCGATGGGTCGGCTCCTGGAAGTTGGAAGACGACTCGGCGACCGGCCCGCTGGAACTGTGGAGGGAGGCCC
>CAIYFF010000294.1 GCA_903925435.1 uncultured Planctomycetota bacterium
CCTGGTGCGCGAAGGCATGCTTGCCGATGCGATCTACCCTGGATTGGCGAGCCATCCCGACCACGAGCTTGCGCAGCGGCAGATGCATGGCGGCGGCACGATCGTGAGCTTTGTCGTAGAAGGCGGCCTCGATCGCTCGCGGCGCGTGTTCGACTCGTTTGAGCTCATCGCGCGAGGCCCTTCGCTGGGCTCGGTGGAGTCGTTGGCCTCCTTGCCGGCCTACACGACGCACGCGCCGTTGACTGCCGAGGAGCGCAAGCAAGCGGGCATCCCCGATGGGCTGCTGCGTATTTCGGTGGGCCTCGAAGGCGCCGATGCGATCGCGCGTGACATCGAACAGGCCGTGCGGCGGACCGTCTGAATCGGGAGCGCCGCGCGGCGGTTGCGCATGGGCCGCGCCCGCGCCAATCTGCGCGGATGGCTGAGATATTCCGTTCTCCGCGCGGCAGCGCGTTGTCTTGCGCGAACTGGCAGATCGAAGCGGCCTATCGCATGGTCCAGAACAACTTGGACCCTGAGGTCGCTGAAGATCCCGCCAACCTGATCGTCTACGGCGGCCTCGGCAAGGCGGCGCGCAACCACGAAGCTCTGCACCGGATCCTCTCGACGCTGCGTCGGCTGAAGCCGGACGAGACGATGATCGTGCAGTCCGGCAAGTGCGTCGGCGTGATGCGAACGCACGAGAACGCGCCGCGCGTGCTGCTCGCCAACAGCAACCTCGTCGGCGACTGGGCGACGTGGGACGAGTTCCGCCGCCTCGATGCGATGGGGCTGATGATGTACGGCCAGATGACGGCCGGCAGTTGGATCTACATCGGCAGCCAGGGAATCGTTCAAGGCACCTACGAGACGTTCGTCGCCGCGGGCAAACGGCACTACGGCAGCGACCTCGCGGGCAAACTCGTCGTCACCGCCGGCCTCGGCGGAATGGGCGGCGCGCAACCGCTCGCAGTGACGATGGCGGGCGGCGTGTGCCTTGGCGCCGACGTCGATGGCGCGCGCATCGACAAGCGTCTGCACACGCGCTACCTCGACGAGCGCATCGACGATCCCAAGAAGGCGCTGCAGCGCGCGCTCGAGATGCGCGCGCAGAAGAAGGCGTGGTCGATCGGCGTGCGCTGCAATGCGACGGAGTTGCTCGCGGTCGTGCGCGATGCCGGCGTGGTGCCAGACATGCTGACCGACCAGACGTCGGCGCACGACATGCTGATTGGCTACGTGCCGGACGAGATGTCGTTGGAGCAGGCCAACGATCTGCGCAAGCGCGACCCGAAGGCATACCTGAAGGAGTCGCGGCGCACCGTGTGCAAGCACGTGGCGTTGATGCTCGACCTGCAGGAGCGCGGCGCGATCACGTTCGACTACGGCAACAACATCCGCACCGAAGCCCGCGACGGGGGCGTCGCGGAAGCGTTCCGGATCAAGGGATTCATCCCCGAGTACATCCGACCGTTGTTCTGCGAAGGCCGCGGGCCGTTCCGGTGGGTGGCGCTCAGTGGCGAAGCGTCCGACATCGCGCGCACGGACCAGTTGGCGCTGTCGATGTTTGGGCACAACGAGTCGCTTCGCACCTGGATCGAGAAGGCGCAGCAGCGGATCGCGTTCCAGGGTCTGCCTGCGCGCATCCTGTGGCTTGGCTACGGCGAGCGCGCGGCCTTTGGCAAGGCGGTCAACGACTTGGTGCGCAAGGGCGAGTTGAAGGCGCCGGTTGTGTTTGGCCGCGACCACCTCGACTGCGGGTCGGTGGCGTCGCCCTACCGGGAGACCGAGGCGATGCAGGACGGCAGCGATGCGATCGCGGATTGGCCCCTGCTCAACGCGATGGGCAACGTCGCGGCGGGAGCCACCTGGGTGTCGCTGCACCACGGTGGCGGCGTGGGCATCGGCAAGTCGATCCACTCCGGCCAGGTCACCGTGGCGGATGGATCGCTGGAGGCCGAGGCGCGACTTCTGCGCGTGCTGACGTGGGACCCGCAGTCCGGCGTCATGCGGCATGCCGACGCTGGCTACGTGGCAGCGCAGGACTTTGCAGCACACCGCCGGATCGATCTGGGAGGCTGAGCTTCGGCTCGGCTGCTCAGGCAATCTCGTCGCGCCCCGGGGGACCGGGGCAGGCTCGTTCTGGGACGAAGGGCTCTTTGGTTTGCGCAGGGCGGAAAAAGTCTTGGTGCGGAGAAGTCCGACAAGAAGATGCAACGCCGCCCATGTTCCGTTCACGCAAGGCCAAGACCGAGGATCCAGCGACCACCAATGGTGACGACATGCTCGTCATCGTGGATCGCGCGGTGAATCCGTATCTCGTGATGTTCCACGACCCTGCGGGTTACCGCGCAGAGCAAGTGCGCGCGCTGCGCAACCGGCTCGTGACGATGAACACGGACAGCGAGCCGAAGACGCTCGTGGTCACTTCGGCGGGGCGCAGCGAAGGCAAGTCGGTCACCGCGATCAACCTCGCGATGGCGCTGTCCGAGTTGGAACGCCAGGAAGTCCTGCTCGTCGATGCCGACCTGCGCAGGCCATCCGTCGAGAAGTATCTGAACCTCAACCCTGAGGCTGGCCTTTCGGATGTGCTGCTCGGCAGCACGCCACTGGAGAAGGCCATTCGTCCGGTCGGCCGTCGCCGACTGATGCTGCTCGGCGCAGGCCAGCGCGTCGCGAATCCCGCGGAAGTGCTCAGCGCTTCGCGGCTCGACGAGTTGTTTGCTCGCCTGAAGGAGCGCTACCAATACATCGTCATCGACACGCCGCCTGTGCTGCCGTCGACGGATGCTGGCGTGGTGTCTGCGCGCGCAGACGGAACGCTGTTCGTGTTGCGGCTCGAGCACACGTTGAAGGGCAACGCGCGCGAAGCTCTGCGCAACTTGCAAGACCTCGGCGCCAACGTGCTCGGCACGTTCGTGTCCGAGATCCGCGGCCGCGATCCGGAGCACGATCCGGAGCTGCGCTACGAGTCTTCTGGAGACTGATTCGTGGCATCCGGTTTTCGAGAGTCCCTGAAGGCAGCGGTGCGTCAGATCGCATTCCGCACCGACGTCGACTCGCTGAAGAAGCAGGGCATCGAGCGAGTCAGCGTCCTCGGCATGGACCGCATCGTCGGTCTCGTCGAGGAAGCGGTGCATCGAAGCCTCAAGAGCCGACTGGTCGGCCTCGAACGCGAAGCCGTCGCAGACGCGACGAAGGCGGAGTTCTTGCGGTTGTTGCGCAGCAACCAAGAGCTGCAGCGCGAGAAGTCCGAGATCGAGCGCCACAAGGAGCGCGCGGAGGAAGAGGTCGACCAACTGCGCCGCCAGCTCGTGGCAGAGAAGCAGGCACTGGAGACGCGACTTCAGCAAGGCCAGTCCGCGATGATGGCGGCGCACGCAAGCCAGGATGCGGCACTTGCCGATCGCGTGCGCGAGGCGCTCGCGGCATCTGGTGGCGTCGCTGACGAGGCGCAGGAATCCAGCGTGCTCGCGTTGGTGCTCGACGCAGTCGGCCAGGAACGAGCCACGGCGGAGGAAGCCAAGAGCGCGCTACGCGACCGCGAGGTCGAGAACCTGCAGCGCCGCATCGAGAAGCTCACGCAGAGCCTGTCGACCACGGAGCATCGACTCCGCCAGGTCGCCGCGATGAAGAACATCGACGACGGCATCTCGTCCATCTACCGCGAGGTGCAGGGGCTCGACGAGCACGCATCGGACGGGGGCAAGAAGAAGGAACTGATGTCCGCGATCTTCGCGGCCAACATGCGGCTGCAAAAGAAGGCCTGATCGCCATGGCCTTCTGCTGCATCGACGACGAATCCTCGCCCGACTCGCGCGCGCTGCGCAGCGAAGCAAGGGCCTGACAGCGAGAGACTCCTACTACCCACGCTCACGACACATGACTGCAAACGAACTTCCCGGTGACGCCGTCAAGAAGGACCACGGCGTCCTCTACATCGGCATGGATCTCGGCACCTCGCGCACTTCGGTGAGCGCGAGCAACGGCGTCCGCGAGACGGTCTACTCGTATGTCGGCTACCCCAAGGACGTGGTCAGCCGCAAGCTGCTCAAGAAGGACGTGCTGTTCGGCAAGGAGGCGCTGGAGCGTCGTCTGTCGGTCAAGTTGTACAAGCCGCTCGAGAAGGGCGTCCTCAAGTACACCGGCGACGGCAGCATGAGCGCCGAAGACAAGGCCAACCTGCAGGCTGCCAAGGACCTGATCGGCGAAGCGATCCGTCTCGCGCGGCCGCGCAAGGACGAGCTGATCTACTGCGTGATCGGCGCGCCCGCAGAAGCGTCGATGAAGAACAAGGAAGCCATCATCGAGGCCGCGCGAGCGCACGTGGACTCCGTGATGCTCTGCAGCGAGCCGTTCTCGGTCGCGTATGGACTCGACTGGCTCGAGGACGTCCTCGTCATCGACATTGGCGCTGGCACGACGGACCTTTGCCGCATGCATGGCACGATGCCCGAGGACACCGACCAGGTGATGTACGACATCGCCGGCGATGCGATCGACGCGGAGTTGGGTCGACTGATCCGCGAGACCTGCCCGGGCGCGCAGTTCAGCGACATGATGGTCAAGGACATCAAGGAGCGGCACTCGTTCCTCGGTGAGGCCGCGGAACGAGTGATCGTGGAGTTGCCCGTCGACGGCAAGCCGATGCCGTTCGACCTGACCGACCAGATTCGGAAGGCGTGCTACGTGCTCGTGCCGCCGATCATCGAGGGCGTTCGCAAGCTCGTCTCGACGTTCGATCCGGAGTTCCAGAACCGACTGAAGAACCGCGTCCTGCTCGCAGGCGGCGGCTCGATGATCAAGGGTCTCGACACCGCGATCGAGAAGGCGATGAAGGAGCAACTCGGCGGCGGCAAGGTGATCCGCATCGAGGAGCCGATCTACGGCGGCGCGAACGGCGCGCTCAAGATCGCGCACGACATGCCCGAG
>CAIYFF010000295.1 GCA_903925435.1 uncultured Planctomycetota bacterium
CCTTCACGCACAACTCGTAGATCGTCTCCAGCGTCTCGCGCAGCGTCTTGGTCCGCTCCGCAGGCATGCGCGTCGCCGCGGCGCCGAGCAGCAGCGCGAAGCAGATGAGGCCGAGGATCGCGCCGTTGTCGGCCGCTGCGGCGACTACGTTCTTGGGCACGATCTCCAGCAGCGTGTCGACCATCGATTTCGACTGCGCGCCTTGCGCGATGCGCGCTTGCGCCTGGTCGATGTATGCCGCCTTCACGCGCTCCAGGCCCTCCGGCGAGATCTGCTTGCCTGGCTCGATCACGCCGACGAGGAACAGCGCGAGCCCAACCGCGCCGCTAGTCGTCAGCAAGAACCACAGCAGCGTGCGCCCACCGAGACGGCCGAGCTTCTCGACGCTGCCGAGCCCCGCGACGCCGAGGAACAACGAGCAGAACACGACCGGCACGACGACCATGAACAGGAGGCGCAGGAACAACTGGCCGACCGGGTTGGCGACGTTGTCCGCAAACCATTGCACGTTCTTCCACGTGTCGCTCGCCGCCTCGCCGATCGCCGGCGCGTAGAGCAGGTTGAGCGTCACGCCCAGCGCCGCGCCGAACAGCATGCCGAGAAGGATGCGGGTCGGCAGGGAGAGGCGGCCCGGGGCAACAGATGCGTCCATGTGCGCATTCCGCCCCAGCGACGCGCGTTCTGCAAGAGCGCGCAGCGAATGCGCAGGGCATTGGCGCATCGTCGAGAGACCGGCAGACTGTCGCCTTCTCCCTGCGTCACGAGGCACCATGCGCCAGATCCTCTCCCTGCTCATTGCCGCCATCGCGTTCGTTGCGAGCCCATCGTCGTCGCGCGCCCAGCAACTCTGGCACTCGCAGAACGACAACAACACCTATGGCAACCTCGCGGTTGGCTGGCCCGCCGCGGTGCTCGGCTTCCGCTTCACCGCGCCGAGCGCTGCCACCGTGACCGCGGCGCAGGTCTTCACCGGCAACTCGACGCCGGACCTGCACACGCTCGAGCTGCGCGTGCATGACCCGGTCACGGGACTGCCCGGCGCGCTGCTCGGCCCAGCCGGCTCGTGGAACTTGCAGCACACGCGCAGCTTCCAGGGCCCGCTGTTTCCGCAGCCGATCGCGCTGCAGAGCGGCCAGGACTATTGGCTCGTCTGGCGCGTGCTCGGCATGTTCCCGCAGCACTCCGTCGCCGCCGACTCGCCAAGCAACACGCTGAGCGAAGTGCGCATCAACGACGGCACATCGTGGTTTGCGGTGGCCAACCTCGCCGCCAAGTTCCGCCTGTTCACGCAACACGCATACGGAACGTCTTCGACGCTCGGCGTCGGCAAGCCGGGTCAATACGGCATCCCTTCGATCGCCGCGTCCGCGTGGCCCGCGGTCGGCAGCCCGCTCGACATCACGATCGACAACTGTGCGCGGCGGCAACCCTCGCTGCTGCTGCTCGGCCTGCCCATTCCATCAGGGATCCCGATCGGCATCGGCACGCTCTACACGACTGCGGACACATCGCTGTTCCTCACGACCAATCTGCAGAGCAACCCATCGAGCGGCGGAGCGGCGGTGACGTTCTTCGTGCCCAATGACCCCGGCCTCGCCAACGTGCCGATCGCGTTCCAGTGGGCCGTCGTCGATCCGCTCGCGCAAGACAGCCTGTCGCACACCCCGGGCCTGCAAGTCGTGCTGCAGTAGCGCCCACAGAGTCGCGGATCTCTTCGCTGCTACTTCTTGCCGGCCTTCGCCTGCTCCAGCAGCACGCGATTGCGCTCGCGCAACTGCGGCGGCGACTTCTGGTCCGACAGTGTGTCGAACGCGAGCTGCCCAAGCGCCGCATCGCCGTTCTTGGCAGCGTGGTTGAGCGCCATCTGCCAGAAGAACTGAGCGCCGTCCGGCGACGGACGACGGCCCGCGCGCGCGAGTTCTGCGATCTTGTCGCTCACTGCGTCGACGCCGAGTTCGCGCGTCTTCGTGCGGAGCTCGCGTACTTCGAGGTCGACCAGCGCTTGCTCGATGCGTGCGCCTTCTGCCTCATCGAGCTCGACGTTCTTTCTGCGCTCCAGAATCTGCGCGCGCGTCAGCATCCCCAACTCGACCTCGCACAACAGCAGTCGCCGAATCGCGTCCTCATCGCCCTCGCCCGCAAGCTCGCGCAATTGCTCCAACTCGCCGAGCCG
>CAIYFF010000296.1 GCA_903925435.1 uncultured Planctomycetota bacterium
CGTGGTGATGTCACCGAACGGCGAGAACGCGCCGCCCGCGTTGGCTGCGACGACGATGTTGGTGCAGGCCGCGCCGATGAACAGCGGGTTGCCGCGACCGACCGCGATCACGACCGCGCCCATGAGCAGCGCCGTGGTCAGGTTGTCCGCGATCGGCGAGATGCAGAACGCGAGGCCGCCTGTCGCCCAGAAGATCGCTCGCAGCCCGAAGCCGCGCGACACGAGCCACGCGTTGAGCCACAAGAACACGTTGTGCTTGCTGATCGCGGAGATGTAGGTCATCGCCACCATCAGGAAGAGGAACAACTGCGCGAAGTCGCCTACGTGATGCGCGACTTGCTCTTCGATGTGCGCAGCTCCTGCAGGGCCTTGTCCCGCGAACGCGAGCGCCGTCAGGATCCACATCACGCCAGCTGCTAGTAGGACCGGCTTCGACTTGCGCAGATGGATGCGGTCCTCCAACACTACGAGGAAGTAGGCGAGGACGAAGATGACGACCGTGGCGATGCCAAGTGTCGTTCCGGCGAGAGATGGATCCGTGATGGCGAACATGCGATCTCCGTCCCGAGAGCTTGGGACGGGTCGATATCGGCGTTCGCGCTTGTGGCTCTGGCTGGCAGTTCGGTCTGCCCGGTGTCTGCGGCCGATCCGAGCCGCTGTCTCACGCGCCGTTGAGCAGCGTGTGGACCCAGATCGATGCGGCGTAGCCGAGCGCGATGAATGGCATGACCTTGAGGTGCCCGCCAAACGTGTAGTTGCCACGGGCAGAACCCATGAGCGCAACTCCTGCTGCTGAGCCCACGGAGAGCAGCGAGCCACCAACGCCGGCCGTGAGCGTTACGAGCAGCCAGTTGTAGTCCGCGACCGGGGTGTGCAGAGCGCCCGTTGGATCCATCGGCGGGTTCATGCCGAGCACCGCGAACATGACCGGCACGTTGTCGACGATCGCGGACAGTACGCCGATGCCGACGTTGGCCCAGAACGGGCCGATGCCACCATCCGCGGCGAAGAGCCAATTGCCGACGAGCGTCAGGTAGCCGAGTTCTTGCATCGCGCCGACGCACATCACGACGCCGAAGAAGAACAGCATCGTGTCCCACTCGACATCCGCGACGTTCTTGAACACGTCGAGCGGCTCACCCTTGCCACTCTTGTGGTGACGGCGCGTGACGAGACAGCCATACACGAAGTAGTAGCCGAGGCCGGTCATCATCCCGAGGAACGGCGGGATGTGGAACGCCATGTGGAACACGATCGAGGTGACGATCGTGGCGAGGAACAGCAGGATCACGACAAGCCAGCCTTGCTTGAGTTGCGCATCCTGCTGAACCCCCTCCGGCGAGCTCTTCGGAACCAGGAAGTGCATGCATGCGGCGGGCACCAACCAGTTCACGAGCGAAGGCACGAACAAAGCCAAGAACTTGCCTGTGTGCACCTTGCCTTCTTGCCACACCATCAACGTCGTGATGTCGCCGAAGGGTGAGAACGCGCCGCCCGCGTTCGCAGCGATCACGATGTTGGTGCACGCGAGGCTGATGAACCACGCATGGCCCCGGCCGACCGATATCGCGACTGCGCCCATCAGAAGGGCGGTCGTCATGTTGTCTGCAACTGGCGAGATGAAGAACGCCAGCGCACCGGTCAGCCAGAACACGGCGCGGAGGCTGAATCCGCGCGAAACCAAGATGGAGTTGAGCTTGAGGAAGACGTTGTGCTGCGAGATGGCGGAGATGTAGGTCATCGCCACCATCAAGAAGAGGAACAGCGCGCCGTAGTCCGCGACATGGTGCATGACGCGGTCTTCCATGTGGGACGCGTCGAGCCGGTGACTCTCGGGATGCGCGTGATATGCGATTGCGACCAGCGTCCAGCAAGCGCCCGCGGCGAGGACCACGGGGATCGACTTGCGCACGTGCAGGCGCTCCTCGAGCACAACCAGCAGATACGCAACGCAGAAGAGGACGAGCGCAATCTGCGCGGGCCCGGTCGACGTGAGGTCGAACGAGAGGAGGTTTGCCGTCACGGACGCATCCTTGGCCTAGAGAGGGGAGCGTCAGTGTCCTGGCTCGCGCGCCTCGCTCAAGCAGCAGGGCCGTGAAAGGACGCGTTTCGTCGTCCGAATCTGCGTCAGGCTTTCGGCTTCATGAGCGCTTCGAGGCGCGTCTTGACTGCCTCAACTGCGCGCGGCGAAACATCGCCTAGCAGCCAGCGAACCTGTGTCGGGGACAGCGCCGCGTCGAGGTCCGCGCCTTCCGCTTCGGGATAGAGCACTGGTTCTTCAGGGGCGCCAAACGCAAGCGGCGGCAGGTCTTGGTCCGTGGCCTGTTGACGGACCTTCGCAAGCAACCCGTGCAAGTCGATGCCGCGCAGCACGAGCAGTTCCCAAGGCTTTTCGTCGAGCCGTCGCGCGAACAGCTCGTTGAGCGCGAGCACGTGGCGGCATGGCTTCTCCTGCAAGTCACAGGAGCAACCAAACGTCACGCGGCGCGCATCCGGGAACAACGGCTCGCCGACGATGCGCGCAAGGAGGCGGTCGAAGGCGCGCGGCACCTTGCCTTGCTCCAAGGCCTCGATGATCGACTTGCTGCGACGCAGCACGCGCACCACCGTGTTCCACTCCTTTTGCGGGAGCGTCATCACCTGGAGGCTTACTTCGTGGATGGAGCCCATGGCCCCTTCCATCTCGGCGCGCATCGATCCAGGCCGAATGCGGACCATCGGCTTGCGGATCGAGGGCAGCAGCTCGAGCGCGGCGGCGAGACGCTTGTCATCCACTCCGCGCGTGGCTTCGCGGCGCCAGCGCTCACCGAGGGAGACGCTCTTTTGCTCGCTCATGCCATGGCCTCCTTGCGATCCAGCGCGAGGAGCTTCTTCAAGTCCTCGTTGCTGAGTTCGGTGATCCAGTTCTCGCCTGCAGCAAGCAGGTTGTCCGCGACCTCGCGCTTGCGCTCGAGCATCTGCTGGATGCGTTCTTCGAGCGTGCCGGTGCAGACGAACTTGTGCACGAACACGTTGCGCAACTGGCCGATGCGGAACGCGCGGTCCGTCGCTTGGTCTTCGACAGCCGGGTTCCACCAGCGGTCGAAGTGGAACACGCGGTTGGCGGCAGTGAGGTTGAGGCCGGTGCCACCTGCCTTGAGCGACAGGATGAACACCTTGGGGCCTTCGGGCCGCGATTCCTGGAAGTCCGCAACCATCGTGTCGCGTTCCTTCTGCGGCACGCTGCCGTGCAGGAACAGGACTGGGCCGCCGATGCGCTCTTCGACGTGCGTCTTGAGCAGCGATCCCATTTCCTTGAACTGCGTGAACACGAGGCAGCGATCGCCTTCTTCGAGCGCCTCCTCGAGCATCTCGGTGAGCAGGTCCAACTTGCCGCTGCGAGACGGCAGCGAGCTGCCATCGCCGAGGTAGTGCGCCGGATGGTTGCACACCTGCTTGAGTCGCAGCAGCGTCGTGAGGATCGCGCCGCGGCGGGCAATGCCTTCTTGCGCGCGCTCGACTTCTTGCAAGCCCTTGCGGACCACGGACTCGTAGAGGATCGCCTGCTCGCGCGTCAGCGACGACGCGACGATCTGCTCGGTCTTCTCCGGAAGGTCCGAGACGATCTCGGAGTCGGTCTTGAGGCGGCGCAACACGAACGGGCGCACGAGCCGCGCGAGCGCGGACATCGAGCTCTGTCGGCGCTGCTTCACGATCGGGTGCTCCAGCGTCTGCAAGAACTGGGTCCGTGAGCCGAGCAGGCCTTCGTTGAGGAAGTCCATGATCGACCAGAGGTCGAGCGGCCTGTTCTCGAGCGGCGTGCCGGTGAGCGCTACGCGGAAGTTGCCGCGCAATGCGCGAGCGACCTTGGACTGCTTGGTCGTCGGGTTCTTGATGTTCTGCGCTTCGTCGAGGATCACGCCTTCGAACGCGCACGACGTGAGTAGCTCTTCGTCACGCTGCAGCAGGTTGTAGCTGGTCAGCATGATGTCGTGCTTGTCGAGGACCTTCTGGAACTCCTCCGCCGACTCCGCGCGCGTCTTGCCGTGATGCAAGGTCGTGCGCAACTCGGGCGCAAAGCGGATCAGTTCGCGACGCCAATTGCCGAGCACGGAGACCGGGCAGACGATCAACAGGCAGCCAGGCTTGTCCGTGCGTTTGCGCCAATCGAGCATGACAGCGATTGCTTGCACTGTCTTGCCGAGACCCATGTCGTCCGCGAGGCATGCGCCGAAGCCTTGGTCGACCAGGTAGTACATCCACGAATGGCCGCGTTGCTGATAGGGCCGCAGCTCGCCAAGGAAGCCCTTGGGCATCGGACGCCCTTCGACGTTGCGCGACTTCTCCAGGCTCTCGAGCAACGCTTCGAGTCGAGGCGTGCTCGCGATCGTCTCCATCGCGAGGCCGTGCAAGTGCGCCGCGCCGCCGAGGCGAAGGCGAAGGGCCTCGAAGAAGCTGATCCGCTCCCCGGTCTCCGCCATGCGCTTCTTGAAGTCGATCAGCGCTTGTCGGTCCTTCGGGCTCAGCAGCACAGGGCGGTTGTCGAGGAACACCAGCGGCGACTTCGCGTCGACGAGTGCATCGAACTCTTCGCGCGTCAGCACGGTTTCGCCGAGCGCTAGATTCCAGCGGAACTCGAACCAAGGCCGCGTGGAGTCGCCGCCCGGGATTTCTGCGAGCGTGACGTGCGCGGCGAGTCGCTGCATCGACTCGACACCGGGGACCCGCAGTTCGAAGCCTTCGGTTTCGAGCAGCGGGATGTGGTCGAGGATCTGGTCGAGTTCTTGGCGATTCAGGCTCGCCTTGCCGTCGACGAGATTGCGAGCGCGACGCAGCGGCGGCAGCTTCTCCGACAGCTCGTCGATCTTGTTCTCGAAGCGCTGCACGCTGTCGCGCAGCAACTCATTGGGGAACAGCGATTGGCTGATGCGCTGGTGCACCTGCTCGAGCGTTTCGAGCAGGTTCACAGTCGGAATCGGCCGCGCCAGCAACTGCAGACCCCACGGCGCGTTCTCTTCGAGTGGCTGGTCCGGCACGAGGATCTCGAGCACAGGAACCATGTCCGTGTGCCAGAACTCGCGCGGCAGTCGCTCTGCCTTCTCGAAGGCCGGCTTCGCGTCGTTTGCGATCTGATCGATCGCGTGCGCTGCAAAGCTGACGAGCAGATTGCGCGCCGTGACGGCGTAGACGGGATCGTCAGGAACCGCGGTGCGCGCGGTCAGCAGGCTTCCAGGCACCAGTTCGGCCAGCGCCGCGAGGCACCACTGAGAGTCCGCCGACCAATGCGGCGCGAAGCGCGCGACGCCAGGTTGTGGTGCTGGAGCGAAGTCGCCGCGATCGCGCATCTGCACGACGAGCTTGCAGGCTGCAGCAAGCGCGCGGAGCGTCGGCGCCAGAGGATCGATATCGAGCGCCGCGAGGACCGGAACGGCGTCTGCGAGCGATGCGGCGAGAGCGGGCATCGTCCAGAGGGACGGCGCGATGCGCGCATTCTTCTGATCGTCGTCATCGCCGACGACGGAATGGATCGGCTGCAGCGATTGCTCTTCGATCGGCAGCAGGATCTGGAGATCTACTGGCTCCGTCTTGCCGCGCAGCGACTCGGGCAGCGCGTCCTGCGTGATCCCTGCTTGGGACCAGAATGCAATGCGAGCACCGCCAGGCGCTCGCGTGTGCAGGTAGGCAGCTTGCAGGGCTGCCAATGGGGGCGGCGTCACGCCACGGTCGTCGGACATCGAGGCCGCCCCAGGCGATCAGTGGTTCTCTGCGTGCGGCTTCGGCTGCACGAATCCGTTGTCGACAGGCAGCTTCACCGTGCGCAACGGGTCGTCATCTCCGCGCGTTGCTTGATCGCTCAGCGTGAAGATCAGCAGCAGCGACAAGAACAGGAAGGAGCTGAGGAAGACGAGCTTGTTGATCGCCGTGTCCCACTTCACGTGCATGAAGATCGCGATCACCAGCGACGCCTTGACGCTCGCGATCAACATCGCGATCAACAGGTTGGCGGCGCCGAAGTCGACGCGCGACGCGGCGACCGTGATGATCGTGAGGAACAACAGAACGAGCAGGACGCTGACGAACGTCTTGGTCGACGTGACGTGATGCGGCCCGTAGCCGTGGGCGTCGTGGCCGTGCGCGTGATCGTGGGCGGACATCAGGGCACCAGGTAGAGCAGCGGGAAGAGGAAGATCCAGATCAGGTCGACGAGGTGCCAGTAAAGGCCGACCAAGTCGACAGGCAGGAAGTAGTTCGCGTGGAAGCGGCCCTTCGCGGCGCCGAACATGATCCAGACGATCAAGCCTGCGCCGATGATGACGTGCAGACCATGGATCGCCGTCATCGTGAAGTAGATCGAGAAGAACAGGTTGCCGTGCGGCACGCCGGCCATGACACCGTCATGGTCGGTGTACCACTGCAGCTGCTGGCCGAGCGCGTCGTGCATTCCGCCGAAGACCGGCAGCAGCCCGTGATCGAACTTGGCCTGATACTCGACGAACTTGATGCACATGAAGATGACTGCGCCGAGCACCGTCAGCGCGCAGTACATCAACAGCTTGCCCTTTTGGCTGACCTGCGCGGAGCGCACGCCCATAGCCATGGTCCACGAGCTCAACAGCAGCACGACGGTGTTGATCGCGCCGAGCCGCCAGTTGAGCTGCTCCCCGCCGACCTTGAACGTCTCGGGGTAGACCTGGTGGAAGTAGAAGTAGGCAGCGAAGAGGCCGCCGAAGAGCAGGATTTCCGTCGCGAGGAACAGCCAGAAGCCGAGCTTGGCTGCCTGGAACTCCTGCTTGGGAGTGTCGAAGTGGTGCGCGACGGTGTGCGGCAGGAAGCCGGGTCCCGGCGCGGGGACGACGACGGAGTGTCCGTGATCGTGGCTCATGGGGATCTCGTGGATTCTGCGTTGTGCCGCGTCAGCGGACCGGGGTCTGCGTCGTCTTGAGGTCGAGCGTCGAGTAGTCGTAGACCTCCGGGGTCACGACCGGCGCCTCGTCGAAGTTCTCGAGCGGCGGAGGCGTCGGCGACAGCCAATCGAGCGTCAC